>CAZHFA010000025.1:11495-12340 GCA_964531865.1 uncultured Bdellovibrionales bacterium | reverse complement strand
TATAAGAGGAAGAAGTCTCTCAAATGTAATTTTTATTGTTGATGAGGCTCAAAATTTAACGCCACACGAAGTAAAAACAATTATAACTAGAGCTGGGGATAACACTAAGCTTATTTTTACAGGGGATATTCATCAAATAGATACACCATATCTTGATTCTCAAAGTAATGGGCTTTCTTTTTTGATAGATAGATTAAAAGGAAATAAACTCTTTGCTCATATTAAACTTGAAAAAGGGGAGCGTTCAGAGCTTGCTAATTTAGCAAATGAACTTTTATAAGTTTTATATAAGTTTTATTTTTTTTTAATTAAGAATTAAAATTTTTTAATTAACTGATATAATTTTTATCTTTTGAAAAGATGTTATCGTAGTAAAATGATTACTCAATTGGTCTATTAAAAATTTTTTGAATATGATAAAAACGATGAAAATGTAATTTTTAATTTTATTTTTTTTGTTGTGATGTGTTTTATGGAATTATTAGAAATAAAGAAATTAAAAAGCTTTCAAGAAAAAAGACAGCTAGAAATTCTTGAAGAGGAAAAAATTCTTAATGCTTTTTATGTTGAAGCTCATTCTCTTGGAGATTATTTTAGCATGCAAGCTATATCTCATAAGGATTATCAAGCTGTAACTGATGACTACTGTAATGTTAAGATGACTTATGGTGAGTTAGAAGAGAATATAGTTAAGTTTTCTTCGGGATTGCAGTCTTTAGGTTTATCAAAAGGGGATTTTGCTTGTATATTTTCAGAAAATAATGGCCGTTGGATAATTATGGATCAGGCCGTAACACGTTGTGGAGCTGTTAGTACATTAAGAGGGGCGAATGCTCCAGCAGATG
>CAZHFA010000025.1:7133-11485 GCA_964531865.1 uncultured Bdellovibrionales bacterium | reverse complement strand
TAGAATATATTATTTCTCATAGTGATTGTGTTGGTGTAATTTTACAAAATGAAGTTTTGTATAATAAATTACGAAATGTTTTAATTAAATTTAATTTTAGATTTATTGTCTTAATGTTCGACGAAATTAAAGAACAGAATGGAAAGTGTAAAATCTATTCTTATAATGATGTGTTACAAATAGGGGCATTGCACCATTTTATAAAACCAGAAATTTCTTTAGATGATAATTACTCAATGCTTTATACATCAGGCACTACTGGAAATCCTAAAGGGGCAATTATTACGCAGAAAAATATTTTATCTCAAATGGCAGGGTTAAATGAGCTTTTACGTCTTAAGGAAGGAGAGAAATCTTTAGAAGTTTTACCAGTATGGCATGCTTATGAAAGGACGTTACAATACTCTTGGTTTTGTAGCGGTGCAAATGTTCATTTTACGACTCTTTCAGGATTAAAAAAAGATTTGGCTAAATATCAAGTAGATCTTATATGCTCAGTTCCTAGAATTTGGGAAACAATAAGGATTGGTATTTATCAAAAATTAAAACAAAAATCATTATGGACATATTACTTTTTTGATTTAGCAGTTAAGTTTAGTATTTGGTATAAAATTCATAAAATGTATAGTGAAAGGCGTCTTACCAAAAAGAAAACAAAATATAAAAAGCGTTCAATTGTATACCACAAAGTAGTAAGAACATTTATAAAACCAATACATTTATTAGCAAATAATGTATTGTATAAAAAAATTAGAGAAGAGAATGGATTGGATTTTAGAGTCTCTATTTCTGGAGGAGGCTCTCTTTCTATGAAGGATCAAATTTTTTACGATGCAATCGGCGTAAATTTGAGAGAGGGTTATGGGTTAACAGAGACATCACCAGTTGTAGTTATGAGAAAGGTATATGAGCCTAATTATCTAGGTTCTGCAGGTAAGCCTGTATTAGGAACTAGTATAAAAATTTTAGATATTGATACATCAGAAGAAATTGGAATGTATAGGAAGGGGGTTGTTTGGGTAAAAGGCCCTCAAATAATGAAGGGGTATTATAAAAACCAAGAAGCTACAAATGCAGTAATAAAAGATGGGTGGTTTAATACTGGAGATTTAGGGTTTATTACAAAAGAAAATAATCTTGTAATTATTGGTCGTGCAAAGGAAACGATAGTTTTATCAAATGGGGAAAATGTAGAACCAGTTCCTATTGAAGCAGCATGCTTAGAAAGTCCTTATATAGATCAGATAGTGCTAGTTGGACAGGATGAAAGTAGTGTTGGCGCATTAGTCGTTCCTTCTGATGAAGCATTGAAAAAATGTGGAGTTATTGCAAATGAGTTAAAATCTAGTAAGCACTTAACGATTCAAGATGTAACTCTAAGAGAGCTTATAAAAAAGGAAATAAATACATATATAAAAAGCAAAACACAACTAAAGTCGTTTGAAAAAATTAAACAGTTTGAAATTTTGAAAAATGGTTTTAATTTTGAAAATGGCATGTTAAACCAAGTATCAAAATTAAGAAGGAATGTCATATTTGAAAAGTACAAAACACTTATTGGAAAAATGTTTTCAAAATCAAATAAAAAATAAGAATAAGAGGAGTGTATTAGAGATTTTCATTTTATACATTCATCATTTTAAATGGTGTCCAAGTATTAAAAGTAGTGCTGTTATCTTTTTGATAAGAACATAAAAAAGATTGGTTTTTGTCTCTAGTTATTTTTATGGATTTTACGGCTAGGCCAGGTCTATCAGGTAAATTTGTTGTTAAGTAAAATTGTTGACCAGAAAGGGGCCTTATTATAAGTCCATTATCTTCTTTGTTTATGTTAACTGCCTCTTGGTTGCTTATATAAAAAATAGCACAATCACAAATAGATAATTTTTCAATTGGTACTGGTCTAGCAGAACGATCAAGAGCTAAATCCGGTATAATAGCCAAAAATGGCTTTTCAGCTTTTATTTCTTTATCATAAGTATAGGCAAGTAACATGAAAACCTTTTTTTATTTAGTGTATCAAAATTTTTTGTGAACTTTCTTTATCTATGAAAAATAAGTCATTATTAGTCATGGAAAAGTTAAAGATATCATTTTCAAGCTTTGTTAGCTCTGGAATCATATTATCCAAGTCATTTAATGCAAGTTCTATTATATCGCAAATATTGTTATCGTTATAATATGTCTCCTTGTCATTAAAAAAAGAACAACATTTTTTTTCTTCTTTCATTTTTTTCTCTCTTTCTCTTTTAGGCATTTATATTTTTTTACTTCTGTAAGAAAGAATCGGATTTTCTCTTTTTTAACTTTAATAGTTTTTTATTTTTATTAGGAAAATTATTAAATAATTTTTAAATTTCTTTTATACAATTGACTTTATTTTTGTAAGTTGCTATAAAGTACAGTCGTTTAAATTAAAATTTATATTTTATTATTTAGGAGAAATTAGATGACGCTAGCGGATGTTGCTCAAAAGAGAGAAGGATTGATAAAAGAATATGCAAGACATAGCAAAGATACAGGGTCTTCAGAAGTTCAAGTTGCTTTATTAACAAGTCGTATAGAGAATTTAACCATTCATTTTTCTACAAATAAAAAAGATCAACATTCAAAAACAGGAATGATGAAGCTTATTGCTCGTCGTAAAAGTTTATTAACTTATTTAAAGAGTGAAGATATCGAAAGATATAGAGCTTTAATTGAGAAGTTAGGGCTTCGTAAGTAGTTTTTGATAGGTAAGTTATTTTGACAAATGTTTTTTATAAAAAGAAAGCATAAAATTGATTAGTGTAATGAATTTTATGCTTCCTTTTTTTTGATCTCTTCTATTGTAAATTCAAGTGTGTATCAAGTTAAGTTCTTCTATAGCGCCATATTTTTTCGTAGTGTATTATTTTTGTTGTGTAATCGTTTAAAAATTAAGAGGTAATTATTATGTTTATTGTAGAAAAAGAATTCCATGGTGGAAATTTTAGTATAGAGACAGGGAGGATTGCTAAACAAGCATCCGGAGCGGTTTTAGTTAAGTATTTTGATTCAGTTGTGTTAGTTACTGCATGTATTGGTGAGGAAAAAGAAGGGGACTTCTTCCCATTAACAATTGATTATGTTGAAAAGACATATGCAGCAGGAAAAATTCCTGGGGGGTTTTTAAAAAGAGAAGGAAAGTTAAGTGATGCTGAAACGTTAACCTCTCGTTTAATTGATAGACCTTGTAGGCCACTTTTTCCAGAAGGATTTAATAGAGAAGTTCAAGTAATTGCTACTGTGATGTCAGCAGATGGAGAGCATGATACAGATGTTTTAGCCCTTTGTGGTGCTTCTGCAGCTTTATCTGTTTCTGAGATTCCTTTTGAAGGTCCGATTGCGGCAGTTAGAGTATGTCGTGTAAATGGTAAGCTTTTAATTAACCCAAGCCCCTCTGTTCGTGAAGAGTCAGATTTAAATTACATTGTTGCAGGTTCAAGAGATGCAATTGTAATGGTTGAAGGAGGTTCAAAAGAAGTTCCTGAAGCTGAAGTGCTTGAAGCGTTGTTATTTGCCCATGATGAGTTAAAAGTTCTTATAGATCTTCAAGAAGAACTTGTTAAAAAAAGTGGAAAGGAAAAATTTGTTTTTGAGCATGTAAAATATGGTGAAAAATTATTTGATTCTGCAAAAAAATTTATATCAAAAGATATTGAAGAAGCTGTCCAAGTAAAAGATAAATTATTAAGGCAAAAGGCTGTTAAAGTTGCAAAGGAAAAATTAGTTTCAGAATTTGTAAAAGAAGAAGATGAAAATAATGCTCAAGTAGCAATTGAGATTGGTAGAATTTTTGAAGATTTAGTTTATGAAATAGTGAGAAGTTTTGCTTTCGATAAGGGAAGAAGAATCGATGGACGTTCTTTTACGGAAGTTAGACCAATATCTATAGAAACAGGCTTATTACCAAGGACTCATGGTTCAGCGCTTTTTACAAGAGGTGAAACTCAGGCTGTAGTTACGGTGACCCTAGGAGCAGAAAGTGAGGCTCAAAGAATTGATAATTTAATGGAAGATGATGCAAAGAAAAAATTTATTTTACATTATAATTTCCCTCCATTTTCTGTTGGGGCATGGAGCTTTAGCAGAGAGGGCAGTGAGTGCAATTTTACCATCAGAAAAAGATTTTCCATATGTTATAAGAATTGTTTCTGAGATTACTGAAAGTAATGGGTCAAGTTCTATGGCTACAGTTTGTGGTTCAACACTTTCTTTGATGGATGCAGGAGTTCCAATTAAAGCTCCTGTTGCAGGTGTCGCAATGGGGCTTATGAAAAGAGCAGATGATTTTGTTGTCTTAACCGATATCTTGGGAGATGAAGATCATT
>CAZHFA010000025.1:5847-7123 GCA_964531865.1 uncultured Bdellovibrionales bacterium | reverse complement strand
GGATTTTAAAGTTTGTGGTACAGAAAAAGGTGTTACAGCTTTACAAATGGATATTAAAATAAAAGGTCTTGATAAAAATATCTTAGAAAAAGCTTTAGCGCAGGCTCATGATGGAAGAATGCATATACTTTCAAAGATAAAAGAGGCTATTAGTGAACCTAAAAAAGAACTTAGCCCATATGCTCCTAAAATTGTAACGTTAAAAATCAATCCGGATAAAATAAGGGACATTATTGGTCAAGGTGGAAAAACAATTAGGTCAATTCAAGAATCTTATAATGTTAAAATTGATATTTCTGAAGATGGTATAGTTGCGATTTCTGCTGTTGATCAGAATGATATAAAATCCGCTCTTAATGTTGTTCAAAGTATTGTTGCTGAAGCAGAGGTAGGAAAAATTTATAAAGGAATTGTAAAAAGAATAGCTGACTTTGGGGCGTTTGTTGAAATTTTACCTGGAACTGATGGGCTTCTTCACATTTCTGAAATTGCAAATAGAAAAATTAGACGTGTTGAAGATGAACTTCAAGTAGGTGATGAAATAGAAGTAAAAGTTTTAGAAGTTGATAGATTCGGAAAAATAAGGCTTTCGAGGAAAGTTTTGTTAGATAAAGAGTAAAAAAGTAAAATTAAGAGAGAAAGGAACAAGTAAATTTTTAAGGGGAAATAAATGTTAAAATATTATCTTACAAAAGAGGCCAAAGAAAAAGGAATAGAACTTATTATTCCGAGGTCACTTGATGCTGGATTTGATATTCAATCATTAAATGAAATTTTACTTGCTCCTCACTCTCAAGCCTTAGTTGATACAGGACTTTATGTGGCGGTACCTGAAGGATGGGTTATGATTATAAAAGATCGATCTGGCATGGCTGGAAAAAGAAGAATATATACACATGCAGGAGTCGTTGATGCAGGATATCGTGGAGAGGTTAAGATTGTTTTATCAAATGACGGTGATGAAATACAAACTTTAAAACAAGGGGAAAAAATCGCACAAGCCATAATAGTTCCTTGCCTTACAGCTGGAGAAGAAGTGAAAAGTTTGGAGGATCTCGGAAATACTGAAAGGGGCGAGGGGGGGTTTGGCTCCACAGGCTCCTAGTTTTTAGGGGGCACTTGTGGCGATAAATCAAACAAAGTGTAGGGACTTCGCCTCCTCAATGTACTAGAGTACTATTTCGTCGGCTCACCCTGCACTTTCTTCGATTTCTCATCCACAATTGCCCCCCTAAAAACTTAGACCAAAAATACTTGCATGATAAATCAAATAAAA
>CAZHFA010000025.1:0-5747 GCA_964531865.1 uncultured Bdellovibrionales bacterium | reverse complement strand
TTTCTATATTTTTGATTTTCGCATTTATTTATTAAAAATTCTGCATTGTTTTGCATATCAAAAATTATAGTTGCCCTGAAAGGGCGAAGTTAATATTTTTGCATGCTAAATGCCCCCGCTCTAAAAGAGCTAAACGACATAGCCCAGGGTTAGTCATCTCTGAAAGAGATGCTACCCTGGGTAATCTTGAATCCCCACACACGATTTTGCAGGCTGAAAGTCTGCAATAAAAAAATACAATTTGGTAAAAACTTCTGGCCGATCTGTATTCTAGCTAACTTTATATAAAGTCTGTATCAATATCATTAAAAAGTGGATACTGTTTTTCTGTCAGCTCTAAAATTATTGCTTGTAAATTGAATGCCTTTAATGCTTTTTTATCACGTCCTAACTCTTGAAATGATTCCTTAATTTCTTCCAATAATTTTATTGTATCATTTAAAGTTTTTGAATATTCCTCAATGTTTTGAGAAGAAAAATATCCTTTATGTTCTTTTAAATTTGATATTGCATTACTTAAATGTTGTTCTCTAATATCATCTGATAATTCTGGTAACAACGCTTTTTTTAATTCTCTATCTACTTTTTCTTCTAAAAAACAAATAAATTGCATTTTTCTTATTAATGATAATAATTGTTTTTTATTAACATTGGCTGTAAAAATCTGCTCAAATTTAAAAAAATTTTCTAATATTTTTTTACCCATTGTACTGTATGGTTCATGTTTTACTTTCCCTAATTCCAAAATAGCAATTTTTAATGAAAATAAATCGCCGTCATTTGCCATAAATGATCTTGAACGAATATGTTTATTTATTTTTGAAAGTTCTTCTAAAATTGTGTCTACTTTATATCTGGCACTTGTATAAAGCCGTTTTACAAAGATTCCATCGATATTTTTTTTTGAGTTTATATATGATGTTTCGATTATACGATCTTCCAAACGGGAAATTACAGCAGAAAGTTTTAGTGCATATCCCCATGGATTATTACGTTTTTTTTGTGCTTGATACAATTCATCAATTAGTTTAACTGCATCTAACTTATGTTCATTTATTATTTTTGATAACTCTTCAGTTACTTCATCACACATTTTGCAAGTATCATTTATGATAATTCTTTTTGTTGAATCGGGAGTATCTTTTCTCCAAGAAAATAATTTAGCTCGTATTAAACTAATTTCGTGAGAAAGTTTTGATAATTTTTCTAACTCTCCTTCATAGGATTCTTCTATATGAGCAGAAACACGAGATAGCGTTTCTGCATCACTAAAAAAAGAAACTTTTCGTCTTTGAAATGAAATTCCACTATTTTTTATATCATCAATGGTAAATATTTTTTTTGAAGTTCCTAAATTTGATATCACCAAAAATTTTCCAACACACCCTTGATTATATTGCTCTAATATTTTTTGAACATCTGGTTTATCTGACTTTACATAACATAGTTGATATATACGATGATTGTGTGGTGCTATAGGGGAAAGGTTCATAAAAATAAGTTTTAACGCTTCAATAGTTGCAGGATCTGCCTTTCTTTTTAATCGCAATAATGGATTCCCTTTGCAATCTGAAAAATCACAAAGCTTTAAATCTTCCATAAGTTTATCTGGAATTAAAGAAGGACTTACATAACAAGCAAGAATATCATTTCTTTGAAAAAAAGATGGTGCTTGTCTTCGCATAATAAACTCTTGTGGTTCTACAAAAACTTCTTGAAATCTTTTTAGACTGGGAGATATTTTAGACAATAAATTTTCTAAAAATTTATTTCTTACGTTTTCTGCCATATCAAGGCTTATTTTGCTATTATCAGCATATGATTCATCACATCTTGTAACAATTCTAATAAAATCTTTTTTCCATTTATCTATTCCATACCTTTCTAATTGTCCTAAACAAGATTCTATAACAATTTCTCGTTCTGACATTTCTCTTTGAGTATAAAGTTTAGAATTCTCTAGTTGATGTTCTAATACTTTTGTATGAGTAAATATTCTTTTATTAAAATCTTCTTGTGACATTTGAGACATAAACAGAGTTTCCTTTATTTTTGACGACGTTAAATTGTCTAAAAATAGAGGGGGTTAGTCAATAATAGTTTGTTACTTTTAGCTTTTTGTTTTTTTGTGAAATGATTTTATCAACAAATGCAACTTTTTATTTCATAGAATGCCTTTAAAAAGCAATCTTTTTTCAATCTATGGTAAATTTATTGTTTTTTTAGTATGATTCTAAGGTTGATTTAAAGTTTTATTTATGGAGTTTTTGGAAAATGAATATTGCAGTTATTGGTGCAGGTTATGTAGGGCTTGTCGCTTCTTCTTGCTTGGCAGAATCAGGAAATGAAATCTATAATGTTGATAATAATGAAGAAAGAATTTTAAATTTAAATAAGGGTATCATCCCAATTTATGAACCTGGATTAAGTGAACTTATTTTAAAAAACACAAAGGAAAATAGACTTCACTTTACAACAGATATGAAGTTAGCAGTAGAAAAATCAGATGTTATCTTTATTGCAGTTGGCACTCCTCAAGATGAAGATGGGTCAGCCGATCTAACTCATGTCTTAGAAGTTGCAAAAAATATAGGTAAATTTATGAATGGAGATAAAGTCGTCATTGATAAATCAACGGTACCTGTAGGAACTGCAAAATTAGTAAAAGATACGATTTTAAAAGAAACAAAATATAATGTTGACGTTGTAAGTAATCCAGAGTTTTTAAAGGAAGGTGCTGCGTTAGATGATTTTATGAAACCAGATAGAGTTGTGGTTGGAGTCGATAGTGAAAAAGCTAGAGCTACAATGAAAGAAATATATGAGCCATTTGTTAGAAATAATAATCCAATTCTAATTATGGATATTGCTTCTGCTGAAATGACAAAATATGCTGCAAATACAATGCTTGCAACAAGAATTTCTTTTATGAATGAAATTGCAACACTTTGTGAAAAAGTTGGGGCTGATGTCGAAAAAGTAAGGCTTGGAATAGGTACAGATTCAAGAATTGGTATGCCTTTTTTATTTCCTGGAATCGGATATGGTGGTTCTTGTTTTCCAAAAGATGTAAAGGCACTCATAAAGACGGCAGAAAAAAATGGTGTGGATTTTAAATTAGCAAAAGCAGTAGAAGAAGTTAATGCCATACAAAAAAAATCAATTGTTAATAAATTAAAAGACTTTTATAATACCGATAATTTTAAAGGAAAAACTTTTGCTGTTTGGGGACTTGCGTTTAAACCCAAAACGGATGATACAAGAGAAGCACCTTCTCTTATTGTATGTAAAGAGCTGATTGAACTTGGTGCAAAGATTCAGGGCTTTGACCCAGAAGCAATTGAAAGTTTTGCTACAAGGTTTGGAGATTCATCTCATATAATTTATACTGCAAATAATTATGAGGCATTAAAGGAAGCAGATGCTTTGATAATCTGTACAGAATGGAGTGAATTTAGAAGACCAAATTATACAAGGATGAAAGAGCTTTTGAAGTCTCCAATTATTTTTGATGGAAGGAATATATTTGATCCTGAAAAAATGATAGCAGAAGGTTTTGTGTATAATAGTGTTGGAAGAAAATTAAATAAAAATTAATTTATTTGTAATTTTAATTTATATAAAAATAAAAAAGTAAATAGGATTTATTATGTCAAGAATTGCAATTACAGGCGGAGCTGGTTTTATAGGTTCTCATTTAACTGATTTATTATTATCACAAGGTCATGAAGTAATAGTTATTGATAATTTATTTACAGGAAGAAAAATTAATATAGAAAAACATTTTCAGAATCCTAATTTTGAATTTATAAGACATGATATTGTTTTTCCTATTTTTCTTGAAGTAGATAGAATCTATAATTTAGCATGTCCTGCATCTCCAGAACATTATCAATATAATTCCATTAAAACCATAAAAACAAATGTAATGGGAACTATAAATATGTTAGGGCTTGCAAAGAGGGCAAAAGCTCGTTTTTTTCAAGCATCAACATCAGAAATTTATGGAGATCCAAAGGAGCATCCGCAAAAGGAAACATATTGGGGAAATGTAAATACTGTAGGGCCTAGAAGTTGCTATGATGAAGGAAAAAGAGTTGCAGAGACTTTAGCAATGAGTTATCACGTGCAAAATAATGTTGATATAAGAATTGTGAGAATTTTTAACACTTATGGTCCAAGAATGCTTTTTAATGATGGACGTGTAGTTTCAAATTTTATAGTTCAAGCTTTAAAAGGAAATGATATCACCATTTATGGAGATGGAACTCAAACAAGATCTTTTTGCTTTGTTGAGGATTTAATTCAAGGTTTTGTAAAGATGATGGAGCAGGATGGTTTTACAGGCCCTTGTAATCTTGGAAATCCAATAGAGTTAACAATGAAGGAGTTAGCAGATAAAGTTATAAATCTTACGAATTCAAAATCAAAAATTGTTTATATGCCTCTTCCTAAAGATGATCCAAAAAGAAGAAAACCTGACATTTCTCTTGCTAAAGAAAAACTAGGTTGGGAGCCTCATATAAGTGTTGAAACTGGATTACAAAGGACAATAGAAAATTTTGATGCTCGCTTAAAGATAAAATAGAAATAATAAACGAACAATAAAATCACCTATGAAAAGTAATATAAGAAATTTTAGTATCATTGCACATATTGATCATGGAAAATCTACGCTTGCAGATAGAATCTTAGAAAAGACTGGAGCATTAGATGCTCGTAAAATGCAAGAGCAATTTTTAGATAAGCTTGATCTTGAAAGAGAAAGAGGAATTACTATAAAGGCACAAACTGTTTCCTTAAAATATGCTGCCAAAGATGGGGAAGTTTATGAGTTAAATTTAATCGATACTCCTGGGCATGTTGATTTTAATTATGAAGTATCAAGAAGTTTAGCAGCTTGTGAAGGAGCTCTCTTAGTTGTCGATGCAACGCAAGGAGTAGAAGCACAAACGTTAGCAAATGTATATTTAGCTCTTGAAAATAATTTAGAGATTATTCCTGTTCTTAATAAAATTGATTTAGCAAGTGCTAATGTTGAAAAAGTAAAAAAAGAAATAGAAGATATTATTGGAATTGATGCATCGAATGCAATTTTAGTAAGTGCCAAAACAGGATTGGGAGTTGATGAAGTTTTAGAGGCAATAGTAAAGAGAATTCCTGCTCCTAAAAAAGATGATGAAAAAGAATTAAGAGCATTAGTTTATGATTCATGGTTTGATTCTTTTTTGGGAGTTGTTGTTCAAGTTAGAGTAAAAGATGGAATATTAAATCCAAAAGATAAAATAAAATTTATGAGTACAGGAAGTACACATGAAGTGTTTAAAACAGGTGTTTTTACTCCGTATTCCAAAGATGTTCCTTGTTTAAAAAGTGGAGAGGTAGGATTTTTTTCAGCAGCTATAAAAAATTTATCAGATATAAAGATTGGTGATACGGTTACATTGTTTAATAATCCGGCAAAAGAGCCTTTGGCGGGGTTTAAAGAAATAAAACCTGTAGTGTTTGGTGGTTTATTTCCCATTGATGCGGGGGATTATCAAGAGCTAAGAAGTGCGTTAGAAAAGTTAAGTTTAAATGATGCCTCATTTACCTATGAGCCTGAAAGTTCAATCGCACTTGGTTTTGGTTTTAGATGTGGTTATCTTGGGCTTTTACACATGGAGGTAATAAGAGAAAGATTAGAAAGAGAATTTAATTTAGATTTGATTTCTACAGCTCCGACAGTTGTTTATAAAGTTTTTATG
>CAZHFA010000024.1:0-12466 GCA_964531865.1 uncultured Bdellovibrionales bacterium | reverse complement strand
TACTGGTATACTCGCTTAGCAGGCGAGTGCCTTCAGCCTCTCGGCCACCTCTCTAAATTGAAAAAAGAATCGGAAGAAGAGGGATTCGAACCCCCGAACGCTCTCACGTCTCTGGTTTTCAAGACCAGCGCCATCAACCACTCGGCCATTCTTCCAAAACGAACTTCGAATATATTAGCTTATAATTAAGATAAAAAAAAGAGATATTTTGAAAAATTTTTCTTAAAAAGACAATGATGGATTTAACCACACCCCATGGTCATAGTTAATGCCATCATTTGCACTATCCATAACAAGTTCTAAAATATTTATTTTTGAAATGTTAATATTAGCAAGTTCTGCTTTTTTCCCAGAAGACATAAGCGAAGATTGCCATAAAATTTTTCCATCTCCAATAATTTTAAAAATAATACTTCCAACGCCATTTCCTTCTTTATGTAAATAATCCGGAAGTCCAACCGATACTGAAAAATTATTATATTTTCCTTTTAATCTATATTTTATTTTTGAATTAGCATGAAGCCCAAAAATATTTGAATATTTTTTTCCATCAACAAGAACATCTTTGCCTTCAACGCTTTTTCCGATTTTTGGATCTCCCCAATCTTGTTGTACAAAAAACGAGTCTACATCTCCAATTTGTAAGTTAGTTTCAAACACCCTATCTTCATTTTTCTTTTTGGTAGGAGTTGCAAAATGATTTGTCCTTTCACAATTAGCACATTTTAAATCCCAAGCAGAAAGTAGTGATAACTTTTTCATCATTTCTGGAGACATTGGTTTAAAATAAGAAAGGGGAGAATAAAAATAAAATGCTACGACAACTAATAAAGAAATAAAAACTCCAACGCTTATGTTAAATTTTTTATTAAGTTTAAATGTAAAAATTTTATCTACATGACTTAACAATGATGCTAAAATTAAAAGAGAAAAAATTAACGCTGGAAAATAATGATATAAATACATCACGCGGTTTATAAGCAACATAGCTCCCATATACCCGACATAAGATAATGTTAAAATATAAAAAATATCTTTTTTATCATTTTCAATAATATTTATTTTACCAAAACATGAAGAAACAAATATTGAAATTCCTAAAATTGCTCCGATTAAGCCAATAAACCAGATTACAGGATTTACTTGTAGGTAGATATATCTTGTAATATTGTCTTTTGTTATTTGGTTATATTGTATAGATCTTGCTCCAATAGGCCAGAAAAAAACAGGGCTTCCATTTTCGTCTTCATTACAAAGATTTAATGGGGCGACTCCCTTTTCGTATTGTTTAACAAATGTGTATGCATTTTTTTTTAATAATGTGAAGAAATAAAAAATATTTCTTTCACCTTTTTCATCAACAATCTTTTTAAAAATTTTATCATCTTTTATAAAGTATCCATTTGCATCAAGAGTATTTATTACATTTTTTCCAGAATTAAAATGATATTCCCAAACAGCCACATAAATTAAAGTAAAAGATAATATCATTGGAATAAAATTTTTATTTAAATTCATTTTATTTTTTATAGATAAATATAATAAATGAATTGGAAAAATAATATTTATAAGTCCTGTTATCTTTGTTGTCATTGTTAAGGCAAAGCTTATTCCAAACAATATTGATAGCGTTGTAATTTTATCTTTATTTAAAATTCTTGTTCTTAGCAATAAATATAAAAATAAATTAAGCATCATAAAAAAAAGCAACGTAGAATCTAGCATTGCAGTTCTAAAATGAGTTATAAGAGCAGTATCAAATGAATAAAAAAGAGAAAATATAAAAGCTATTATGTTATTTTTTGTTATTTGTTTTAAAATTAGAAACAAAAGTGGTGCTGTGAGCCACGCCAATAAGACTGGGAAAAATCTATATCCTTTAAGTGAGAATCCTACTGGAAAATCTCCAGCATCAGCCTTCATTTTTTTTAATGTTTGATCATTTTTTTCATTTGCTTGTATAAGCATTTCTCCCCAAGCAATTAGCATTTTTCCGAATGGAGGATGTGGCTCCATAAAAAAAACATGATTTATATATTTTTGTGCGTTAGCAATATGATAATGTTCATCCCATATAAGCTTGTCAAATGAAGCTCTATCTTTAAAATATGTAAAAAATGAAATAAGCGTAATCAAAAAGATTAACAATAACGATATGGCAGTATCTTTTTTTAACATAAAACCTTTAATGTATTGATTAGAAAAATTTAAAATTTTTTTGTAACAATGTTTTTGTTATTTAGTATATAAACCTTTGTATAATGTTACTTTTTTTATGAATATTTTCAAGATTAAAAATTCTGGTAAATACAGAATAGAATGAACTAATAAAATTGATAAATAGTTTATTATATTTTTTTAATTTAAATTAACGTAATAATTGTAAAGCTAATTCTGGTTGTTGGTTAGCTTGTGCAAGAACTGCTGTACCAGCTTGTTGTAATATGTTATTTGTTGCAAGTTTAGCAGCTTCTTCTGCAACATCAACATCTCTAATTCTACTTTCAGCTGCGGTAAAGTTTTCCTTGGCTACCATTAAATTTTGAATCGTAAGATCTAGTCTTGATTCTGCAGCTCCTAAAATACCACGGCTCCTTGTAACAGAGTCAATGGCTACTTGAATTGCATCTAAAGCATAACGTGCTGCAGTTTGGCAAGCATCTGATGTCGTTCCCATAATAGAGTATGCATGAACAGAACTTCCTTCTTTTGCAAGTCCTAGTTTTTGAAGAGTTGCCCCGACACCATTATATTGAATTTGAGATGTAGATTTCCCGTCAAAACCAACTTGAAATGTTACTGTTGCTCCCGTGCTTAATAAGTTTAAGCCGTTAAATTCTGTTGTATATGCGATACGTTCAATTTCACTAAGAAGGGCTGTGAACTCTAATTGTAATGCAGAACGTTGATCGACACTATACACTCCATTTGCTGATTGCTCTGCAAGTTCTGCAAGACGACTTAATACATTTGTTATTTGTCCTACAGCCCCATCTGCAATGCTTATTATCGAAATACCATCATTTGCATTTCTCATAGCAACTGTTGCAATTCTTGCATCAGCTTTTAAACTTTCTGCGATAGCTAATCCGGCTGCATCATCTCTTGCATGGTTTATTCTAAGTCCAGAAGAAAGTCTTTCATAGGAACTTTGTAAACTACCACTAGTAGAAGCTAGATTCTTCTGAGTGGTTACTGACGCCATGTTAGTTCTAATATTTAGTGCCATTTCTTATAAGTCCTTTTTTATATGTCTATTATCATTATCTTCCCAATAATTGTAATGCTAATTCTGGTTGAGAGTTAGCTTGTGCTAATATTGATGCTCCTGATTGTTGCAAGATATTTAACCTTGTAAGCTCTGCAGCTTCAGAGGCAACATCAACATCGCGGATACGGCTCTCTGCAGCATTAAAATTTTCTTTAGCTACTTGTAAGTTACTGATAGTTACTTCAAGTCTTGCTTCTGCAGCTCCTAAAGTTCCTCTATTTCTTGAGCATGAAACAATAGCACTGTTTATAGCATTAAGTGCTAATCTAGCAGCTGATTGTGACTCTAAATCTGTAGCTCCTATAATGGATACATTAACAATTGAAGAATTTTCATCAGCTAATCCTAGTGAAGTAAGAGTAGCGGCAACACCTTTATAACTTACTTGAGATGTGGATTGTCCATCAAAACCAACTTGGAATACCACTTCTCCTCCACCGCTTAATAATTTTAATTTATTAAACTCTGTAGTAATCGCGATTCTTTCAATTTCTGATGTTAATGATAAAAACTCATTAGATAATGCAGATCGTTGAGTATTACTGTATACACCATTTGCGGATTGCTCAGAAAGTTCTGCTAATCTACTTAATACATCTGCAATTTGCCCGATCGCCTGGTCTGCAATTGATATAATCGAAATACCATCATTAGCATTTCGTATTGCCACATTGGCGATTGCGGCATCAGCTTTCAAACTTTCTGCAATAGCTAATCCTGCTGCATCATCTCTTGCATGGTTGATTCTAAGTCCAGAAGATAATCTTTCATATGCAGTATTTATTCTTGATGTACTGCTGTCTAAATTTCTTTGTGCCGTTAACGATGGTACGTTAGTTCTAATATTTATTGTCATTGCCTATTCTCCATGGCTAAAAAAATCCTTAAATTTTATTTTATGATAAAAAAACTTCCATGTATCATAAAACGCTACCAAAAAAACACATTGCAAATGTCTTGCCAAAAAAAATATTTTAAACATCTTTAGAAAACTCCTTACGTGCTATCATTACTCTTTTTACATAATTTTGAGTAATATTGGGTAAATACGTTTCCACATTTTCGTATATTCTTGGATCTAATCCATCATTAAATGCTTTTTTTTGTGCACTTGCCACACGGCCTTCTCCTGCATTAAATGCAGCGACGGCAAATTTTTCCAATGATTCAGAATTGATGGCTTGAGTCGTGGATTTGTTATTACTTAACTTATTACTTTCTGAAAATGTTCCATGAAGCTTTCTAAGATAATTAACACCAAGTGATGTGTTTTGTTCTACATCATAGGGGTTATAACTTTCATAATGCACAAAATTAGCCATTAGTTCTTTTCCTGTAGAATCTAATAATTGAAAAAGTCCTTTGCTTTCATGTCCATCAGTACTAACAGCTAATGGATTCATTGATGATTCTGTTTTTGCAACTGCCAATGCTAATGCAGGATCGATTCCTTGTTTTTTTCCTTCTTCTTTTATTACTTTTGAAATAATTTCTTTATCTATTTTTCCTAAATTGATTTTTAAATCATTATTAGTGTTTCCTTGAAATTCATTTTTTATATTAAAAATATTTGAGGACAAATTATTGTCACTTGGAATTCGTTTTACAGAAATTACTGTTGGAATTTTGACTTCATCTTTTTCTTTATAATCATCATTTGTAGCAATATAACTTTCTGAAGGAGATTGAATTTCATTATCGTTTGCCAATTGAAAATCTTCTAATTTTATACGTGGTATATTAGCATTTTCATTAGAATCATCTTGCATTATAGTGGAGGTTACGATTTTTATATCTGGATTTTGTTGTGCTTTTTTACTTATATTATTGTCTTCTTGCAAAATATCTTTTAATGCCATTGAAAATTGGTTTGATGGTTGCAAATCTTGAGAACTGTTCGTACAGACTCTCCGTAAGATCTTTGAAACTTCTTGATAATTTGCGTCAAAATTTATTTTCATAAAAATTATATTCCAATAGTTGTTATATTTTTGTGCATATTTTATGCCACTTTTTAGGCGGCGATTGGGGCGATAAATCAAACAATTCGTGGGGACTTCGCCTCCTCAATGTACTAGAGTACAATTTCGTCGGCTCACCCCCCGAATTCTTCGATTTCTCATCCCCAATCGCCGCCTAAAAACTTAGACCCAAAACGCTTACGACAATAAATCAAATAATTCGTGGGAGGCGAAGTCGCCCCGAATTTTTTGATTTCTCATTCATAATTGCAACTTAAAAAAAAGACAGAATTTTAAAAAATTTTATTTTTTATAAAGTTTTTTTGTTTATTGATAATTTTAGTTGCCCTGAAAGGGCAAAGTTAAAATCTTTGCATGTTAAATGTCCCCGCTCTGGAAGAGCCGGATGACATAGCCCAGGGTTTGCATCTCTGTAAGAGATGCTTCCCTGGGTAATTAAATTTCATACCCAATTTTGCAGGCTGAAAGTCTGCGACGATATGATTTTAAATTTGGGGGGTGAGGCGACGAAATTATACTATAGTATATTGAGGAGGCGAAGTCGCCCCGAATTTTTTGATTTCTCATTCATAATTGCAACTTAAAAAAAAGACAGAATTTTAAAAAATTTTATTTTTTATAAAGTTTTTTTGTTTATTGATAATTTTAGTTGCCCTGAAAGGGCAAAGTTAAAATCTTTGCATGTTAAATGTCCCCGCTCTGGAAGAGCCGGATGACATAGCCCAGGGTTTGCATCTCTGTAAGAGATGCTTCCCTGGGTAATTAAATTTCATACCCAATTTTGCAGGCTGAAAGTCTGCGACGATATGATTTTAAATTTGGGGGGTGAGGCGACGAAATTATACTATAGTATATTGAGGAGGCGAAGTCCCCCCGAATTGTTTGATTTATCGCCACAATCACCACCTAAAAAATGAAGGCAATTCCCCACGCGATAACACTTTGAAGAATAATAATCAATAATGCATAGCGTTTTCCAAGTTCACGTCTTACTGTAGCAATTGTCGCTATGCAAGGAGTGTATAAAAGAGAAAAAATTAAAAAAGTAAATGCTGTATTTGGCGTAAATAATAATGGAATCTTGGATATGTCGCCATCTAAAAGGACAGTTAAGGTACTTATCACACTTTCTTTTGCCATAAATCCAGTGATAAAAGATGTTGCAATTTTCCAATCTCCAAGTCCAAGTGGCTTAAAAATAGGAACAAGAAAATTGCCTAAAGATGCAAGCAAACTTTCTTCTGGAACTAAAGCTAAATTTAGACGACTATCAAAAGTTTTTAAAAACCAAATAATAATTGTTGCAAAAAATATTATTGTAAATGCTTTAGTTATAAAATTTTTTGATTTTGTATAAATTAATCTTATTACATTAGTGCTAGTTGGCATTCTATAATTTGGAAGTTCCATTACAAACGGGACAGGGTTTGTATTAAAAATAAGGAATTTCATTAAAAATGCAAAAAAAATTCCAACAAGAATTCCAATTAAATATAAACTTAAAATAACAATAACTTGATACTCTTTAAAAACTGCCATGGTAAATAAAGCATAAATTGGAAGTTTTGCAGAGCAACTCATAAATGGAATCAAAAAAATTGTCATCTTTCTATCTCTTTCTGATGGTAATGTTCTTGTAGCCATAATGGCAGGGACAGAACAACCAAACCCTATCAACATAGGTACAAAACTTCTTCCTGAAAGCCCAATCTTTCTTAGCATTTTATCCATGATAAATGCCGCTCTTGCCATGTATCCGCTATCTTCTAAAAGAGAAAGAAAGAAAAATAATACAACAATTACTGGTAAAAAACTTAATACTCCTCCCACCCCCGCAAAAATTCCATCAATGATAAGAGACTTTACAATTGGATTTAATCCATATGTTGTAAGAGCATTATCTGATAAAGTGGTAATTTTTTCGATTCCATTAGTCATAAGATTTGATAGATATGTTCCTAATGGTCCAAAAGTTAAATAGAAAATAGTTGATATTATTAGTAAGAAAGATGGTATGGCAGTATATTCTCCAGTTAAAATTTTATCTAAATTATTAGAGAAATTTTTTCCAGAATCTTTTAACGGTTTATACACGAAATTTTCACAAAGTTTTTCAATAAATGAAAATCTCATATCAATAAGCAATGCTTCTTTATCAAGATTTGCTTCTTTTTCCATTTGTAATGTAATTTGTTCTAGATTTTTTACTTCGGTGTTATCTAAATATAATTTATTTAATAAATTTTTATCATCTTCAATTAGTTTTGTTGCAACAAAACGAACAGGAAGTCTTGAAGCCTTTGCATGATCTTCAATTAAGTGAATAATAGAATGAATACACCTATGCACAGGGCTTTCAGAAGAACAAAAATCTAATTTTTTTGGACGATCTTCATATTTTGCGATATTTATTGCGTGTTCTAAAAGTTCATCAATACCTTCATTTTTTGAGGCTGAGATTGGTATAACAGGAATTCCAAGAGTATTCTCTAATCCATTTATATCAATACTTCCATTATTTTCTCTTACTTCATCCATCATGTTTAATGCGATAACCATTGGAATTTCAAGTTCGATAAGTTCTGTAGTTAAAAATAAATTTCTTTCAATATTTGTTGCATCAATAATATTTATAATACAATCTGGTTTTTCATTTAAAAGAAAATCTCTTGTTACGATTTCTTCTTTTGAATATGGAGATAAAGAATAGATGCCAGGTAAATCTGTAATTGTCATATTCTTATTATTTTTTATAATGCCTTCGAATTTATCAACAGTGACTCCAGGAAAGTTTCCAACATGTTGATTTGCTCCTGTTAACTTATTAAATAATGTTGTTTTGCCAGAGTTTTGATTTCCTGCAAGTGCAAACTTTAAGTTTGTTTTTACTGGAATTGTCGTCCTATCTACATTTAAGTAAGTTAATTCCTCTCCTTTTTGAGAGTGATCAATGTCTTTAAAAATTTTATTTTCTTTATTTTTATTATTTGATTTGTGAATATCTTTTATTTCTATTTTTGAGGCATCATCTTTTCTTAAGGTTAAAAAATATCCTCTTACTTCTATTTCTAAAGGATCTCCAAGGGGGGCTGATTTTATTAAGGTAACTTCCACATTAGGTGTTAACCCCATATTTAAAATATGTCTTCTTAATGCTTTATCTTTGCAATTTATAGCTGATATTACGGCATCCTCGCCAGCTTTTAAGCTTGCAAGTGTTAAACTTTTTTTATGATTAAAAATATCCATAAATCAAAAAAATACCACATAAGTAATAAATTAAGTAGAAGGTCATAAGGATTATTATGAATCTTTAATCTTTTTTACTTTAACATAATTCCTAAAAATCTTTTATCATCGCTAAAACCTGCTTGAGAAGGTGAGATTAGTTTATCAACGATTAAATATATATCTCGCAAACTATCTTTTTTGGGAATTGTTATTTCATTATTGCATTTTTCCCAAGGTTTTAAATTTATGCAAGATATATCTATTAAATTATTTTCAACCAATACTTTTACTTTTTGATTTTTCCAAGGAGTTATATATGAAATGTTAAGAGTAGAAAAATCTTTCTTAAAATTTTCTGGTAAAACAATTTTAGAAATTCTAGATTGAACCCAACAATCTTTTATACTTTCATTACAATTTAAATGTGCTTTTAAGCCTTTTGATATCTTAATATCATTTCTTTTATTGGCAATTACTTTTATGTTAGTAGGTGTTAATAAAAAAGGTGATACTGCTTTATAAATTGTAATGCTTGGATTTACATACAATCTGTTTTCTTTGTCTTTTAAAAAGCCATCAAATGATTTTTCTTTTTTAAATAAATATGGAAATTGATTTTTTATATGCGTTGGGAGTACAAGAAAATTTGCTCCATTATTGTAGAATATATCTTGTGATGATTTTTGACTTATTTGAGCCACATTAGGAAGATTATATATATTTTGTAAAAAATCTAATTCACCACTACAAAAAATATTATAATCTATTGTGGCGTTTTCCGTTATCCATTTTGAAACTTTAATCCTTGAATCTTTAGGTGCATATACCGTGTTACTTTCTTGTACCATTGATTGTGCAAATACTTGAAGAAAAAATAAAAATAACAAAAACATTTTTGGAAAAAATGAAGGCACATTCTTAAAAATGATATTAAGCCCTATTCCAGAAAAAATACAAATAAATGGAATTGCCATTAGCATGTTTCTTGTAAAGTTTGTTTTTTGAAAAATCATTAAAGTAATGAATAAAACTGGAAATGCTAAAATTAGAATTCCTAATTTTCCTTTCTTAAGAATTAAATATAATCCTCCAAATATTGCACAAACAAAAGGGATAATACCAATTGCACTCCTACAAAACCAGTCATAATAATATAAAAGTTGTGAGATTCCTGGAGTCGTAGAATGCCCATTATGGCCGACAACTCCATAGTGCCAAACTTCATAAGCAAGTTGGTTTAAAAATATATTGTAGTGTAAAAATGCATATGGAGATGCTATAAAAAAGGCAATAATTGGAAGCAATAAGGCAATTACACAGTTTCTTAAAGAATATTTTTTTAATAAAACAATTACTAATGTTGGTAAAATATAAATAGGTAATGCGTTGTATTTTGTGGAAATTGAAAAACCCACTAAAAAACAAAGTATTATGAAATTGGATAGGTTAAAATTTTTAAAAGTTTTTAATGCTAAAAAAGAAGAGAGTGTACAAAAAAACATTACAGGAATATCTACATTTATTTGTGTAGATAATTTAATTTCAGGAGATGTAAGGGCAAAAAGTGCCGTAGAAAAAAATGGAGCAAGTGTATTTTTAGTTAATTCTTTTGATATAAAAAATATTAAAACAAGCGTAAGCATGCTTAAACATAGGCTAAATAATCTGTTAGCTTTTACTATTCTTGGGTGTGACATCGATTGAGAATATTGTCCAACTCCTAAAGGATTTTTTGTTTGTATTTCTGTTAAATTGTTTATATTCCCTTTTTTAACATCCCAAATAAATGCCAAGGCAGTTACTGGAATTCTTAAATAAAAGTGAAGACTAGGCTTTAAAAAATATTCCGGATCGAAACGTCCCTCTTGTACCATTTGGACTGTTCGACTAAAATGATGCATTTCATCTTCATTATAGAAAAAGGGTACTCCCTTATTTATGAATGGAAATCTAAAGCAAAAAGCTAGCAATAAGATAAAAATAGGCAAAATATATTTTTTTTTCATGTTTTATTTCTTGAAAAAAGTTTTACAACTCAAGAGTTTACATTCAAAATTTTGTATGTTCAAGGCATTATATTGTAATTCTATTGCAAAACAAGTTAAAAAAAACTAGACTCTCACCCCGTCTTAAGCATTTTTTATGTTTTTAGCAATATGCGTAATTAAAATTTTTTTGTAGACTATAGGCTGTATGTTAGAGCTACTAATTTTAGATAAGAGTGCTGAGTCGCGAAATAAAATTCGAAATAAGCTTTGTAATTTTATTTATAAGGGGGCTCAGGGTGTAGACGTTGTTCCGCGTATCAACATAAAACCGATATCTTTAGAAGAAGTAAAATTTCAAAATGCTCCCAAATTAATCGTCCTTGGAAATGAATTTTTATTAAATGAAAAAAGTGTAATTGGCGATGTAAAAAAGCTTTTTCCAAACGCTTTGATTATTGCATGGCTTACAGAAGAGTTAAACAAATTATTTATCATAGAAGAGCTTGCAAGACTAGGTATCACAGATATTTGGCCTAACACCATTCTAGCAGAAGAGTTTTTTAGAAAGCTTATTATGCTTTCTAGAAAAAGCAAAAAAAATCAGAATTCAAAAATTATTCTTGTAGATAGTGGAAAAGGAGGAAGTGGAGTTACTTCAATAGTATCAGCATTAGGAGAAATTTATCTTGATAAAGAAAAAAAAGTTTTACTTATAGATTGTGATGTTGAAAGTCAGGATTTAAGTCGTTTTTTACAGGTTAGACCTTTTATAAATGAAAATTTAGGAGTTTTATTAGATGGTTTAAAACCGATTTCTCAAGATGCTCTTACGGAGTGCTATCAAAAGGTTTGGGATGATGAAGAAAATTTATATTGTATGAGTCCAACAGTTGAGTCTGAAAACTTGTATTCTGCAAAATCTTCATATTATAAAAACTTTCTTTCCATTTTGGAATGTTTAGATGCATGCTTTGACTATATTATTATTGATATGGCATGTTTAAAAGGTATGCTAAAAACAAGCTTGTACAAGGCTTGTGATATGTTGGTGGTTGTAATAAATAATGATCCTGCATCTATTTTTTCTAATTTAGAGCTTTTAAAATATTCTAAAAATTTTTTATCTTCAGAAGCAAAAATATTAATAGTAGAAAACAAACACGAAAAATTTTTGTTAGATTCTCAACTATTAAAAGATGAAATTTTATCATCTTCTTTTTTGCTTGATGATTCATATTTTAGCTTTGCTTTTAAAAATTCTATTCAAGCTAGCAGATGGCCTGGGTCTGGTGCTACGCTTTATTCTCAGGCGACAAAAGATCTTAAAGAAAAATTATTTTTACTTTCTGAAAAAATAGACGGAAAAGAAAAAGAATATGAAAATGCTATTTCTGTTAGTTTATTAGATGAAATTATAAATAAAATAAAGATAATATTTAAGATTGTGTTAAAACGTATTGATAAAATTTTAGGCATATCAGAGAACGAACAAAGTGAAAAATTGATAGATAATCAGAAAGTAATTGCACTTTCATCGGGGGGAGAAAAAGAGAACAAAGTATCTTTAAATGTAAAAAATAGTGTAAATCTTCATGATGAAAATCATAATGACGAAACTAAAAAATTTTTTACAAAAGCAGTATAATTTTATTATTTTATTTAAAAAGGGGAATTTATGTTTATATTAAAAAATAATCAAAAAGGATTAACTTTGCTTGAATATTGTGCTGGAGCAGCTGTAGTTGCAGTTGTTGTTTTTGCCGTTTTACAAGCGATGGGGGGAAAATTGCAAACTGCCGCAGAAAATATAGGTCAATGGGCAGTTGATCGTTCAGGAGAGCTTCCGGGAACAGTTGAATTGGGAGGTGGTGATGGAAATGGTGATGCTACAGAGTAGACATCTTTATAAAGGCTGTAAAATTTTTTTATAGCCTTTAGCTTTTTATAAATTATAAACCTAAAAAAATTAAAAAAGTTATTAAAAATGGTGCAAC
>CAZHFA010000023.1:0-12785 GCA_964531865.1 uncultured Bdellovibrionales bacterium | reverse complement strand
GAAAACAATGGGAATTATTTCGTTAAGTCTTGCGATTGCAGGAATATTACCACATGCTAATGCGAATGATTTTGAGATTCCAGTATATGTCATTACTGCTTGTGCATTTACAATGGCATTGGGAACGATGTCGGGAGGGTGGAAAATTATAAGAACAATGGGGAGTAAAATTATAAAATTAAAGCCAATTCATGGTTTTGCAGCAGAAACTTCATCTGCTTCAATCATAATGGTTGCCTCTCATTTTGGTGTTCCATTAAGTACTACGCATGTGATTTCTACGGCAATTATGGGGGTTGGATCTACTGTCCATGCCTCGGCTGTAAATTGGGGAATAGTAAAAAACATTGTTGTTGCATGGTTTTTAACGATACCTGCTTGTGTCATTTTATCAGGTGTAATTTATAAGATTGCTAGCATGGTATTTTTATAAATCAAAAATATTCTTAGATTGCATCTAATTGTTTTACTTGTTCTTCTTTTAAAATTATTGGTTTTATTGTCGTGGCATTTAATTTTTTAAAAGCATTTTGAAGCTCTCTAAAATGATTTTCATTATTATAAATTCCTACTATTGCTCCTCCAGAACCACAAAATTTTGATGAGGCTTTTAATTTTCTAGCACAATTTATTAAATCCAAATTTTTTTTACTAATATTGTAAATTGAAGCTCTTAAATCAAAATTTTTATTTATAAGATTATTCATCGTTGGAATATTAAATTCTAATAAAGCTTTTTTAAAATTAGAAGTTATATTTCCAAACTCTTCCATAGCATCTAATATTTTTGATTCGCCTCTTTCATAGCGTTCTCTTATATTATTGTGAAAAACTTCAGTCCCTTCGCTAAGGTCTTCTGAATACGCAATATAAAAATTAGGTAATGATTTTTTATCAACATTTAATTTTTCATAAATTCCACATCCTTTATTTTCTAGATGTTTTTTATTAAAATCCATGTAGACGATATCTTCATAAACTTGAATTACCCTATCTTGAAGCCCCGCTCCAATTTTTAATTCATCTTTTTCAACGCTTAAAATAATATTTGGTAAAATTTCTTTTTGAATATTTATATTATAAAATTTCATTAAAGCTTTTATTACCGATGTAACGATCGCACTTGAACCTGCGAGCCCAACACGAATAGGAATATTTGAATCGTAAGTAATGGTAAAATTTTTTTGTGATAAGTTTATAGAATTTTTAGCACAATATTCATAAAAAGTTTTTATTGCTGCTTTTATTAATCTTACTCCGCCATAATATCCAGAAAAATTGATACATTCTGCAAGCTCTTCTATGGAACTAAATGATAGTTTGTCATTCTCATGAAGCTTTATTTCTAAAGTAGGGGATTCATACAAAGATACATTTGCGATAAAATTTCTAACTGAAAAAGATATTGTTTTACCAAAGTATCCATCAGAAGGGTTTCCTATAAGTCCAGCTCTTGCAAAAGTACTTTCACAAATTATCATAATGTTTTTCCATCGTTTTTTATACAATAATAAGGGTAATATAATAAATTAGATTTTAAAAGATGTCTATTCATTTAATATTTTACATTTATTAAAGCATAAAATTTTTTAATTTGTCTTTTCATTTTTTATTTTTTTTTGAAAAAAACAAACCTATTTCAAATAATAAATAAGTTGGTATTGCTAATAATATCTGACTTACAACATCAGGTGGAGTTAGGATTCCGCTAATGATAAGTATGATAACTATTATATATGAGCGTTTACTAGCAACACTTTCATAGGAGATAACATTAAATTTTATTAAATAATATATAATTAACGGAATTTGAAACATTACTCCAAAAATTACTGAAAGCCATAAAGATAAACTTATTATTTGTGAAATGCCCCAAACGGCATTAAGTTGTGAAGTCTCAAAACTTAATCCAAACTTTATGATTAGAGGAATCATTGATAAAAAACAAAATACAACACCAGTTATAAATAATATTGAGGAGCTTATTGCTATAGATATTACAAGTCGTCGTTCATTAGGATATAACCCTGGGACTATGAATCCCCAAATTTTATAAGTTATATATGGACAACATAGTAACAGATCAAGTACACAAGCTATTTTTATTTGTAAAACAAAAACTTCTATTGGAGAGAAATAATTTAAAGTAATTTCATTTCCTTTTAAAAGGTGATCTATAATTTTATTTAGGACTCTAGGGGATAAAAAAAAAGTGATAGGTAAAATTATACCAAGTACCAATAAACATTTTAATAAGATGCTTCTTAATTCTATTAAATGATCAGTAATGGAAATATCTTTATCTTCATTATTGTTTTTTATATTATTTTTATTTTCTATTTTTTCCATTATGTTTTTTTATTTTTCTAAATTTTTAATACACGTTGTTGTTGTATAGGATTTATTTTTATTGTTTTTGTAGGACATTTAAATGCACATTTTCCACAGCCGATGCAAATGTCTTCATCTATTCTTGGAAATTCTTTTTCTTTTTTTGTAATTGCATTTTTTGGGCATGATTTTACACAAATTCCGCATTGTATACAGTGAGAAGTATCTATGTTTGCTAAAGCAATTTGTGTATTTTGTTTTTCTTTTAATGAAATATGGTGTAATGCCCCTGAAGGACATCTCTTTGAACAGCGATTGCAATCAAATTTACAATATCCATTTTTATAATCAAGATGTATTGCTTCAAAATCATTATCTGCTTTTTGTATAATTTTCATTGGACATCTTTGAACACATAAGTTGCAATTTAGACAAGTTTTTAGTAATCGGTCTTTGTTTTCCCCTCCAGCTGGAAGAATAAAATTTTTTATTTTATTATTTATTTTTTTTGATGTATATGAAATTTTTTTCAAAACAATTATAGATAATCCTAAGAGTCCAGCGCTTACTAGGAATTTTCTTTTTTCTTTATCTATAGATATTTCTTTTATGTTTTCCTTTGAGGTTATTCCATATGTAATAGCATTAAGCTTACATGAGGGAATACACTTTAAACATTTTATGCAAGTTTCATTATCTACAGATTTATCTTTTAAACATATGCTTCCTGTAGGGCAATTTTTTTCACAAGCCTTACAAGAAATACACTTGTCTTTATTTATGTAAATTTTGTTTAATGAGATTTTTGAAAGAAGCCCAAGTACTGTTCCAACAGGGCAAATATTAGCACAAAAAAATCTTCCTTTAAAAAAAGTTAAAATTGAAATTAAAATAAAGGCTATAATTCCGATTAGAGAGTTACTTATGGCTAAGCCAAAAATAGTATATGGATCTAAATATTTTGCTATATACGCTTCCCCCGTAATCAATAAGGAAAATACAATGCTTGCTAAAAAATATTTCAATGCAAAATTTTTTCGGCTTCCTTGTTTTCTATGAAAAACATTACATAAAATTTCTTGATAAGTTCCCAGAGGGCATAATGTTGAACAATAAAAGCGTCCAAAAAATAAAGTGATTAAATTTAAAACGACAAATGAGCTTAAGGCAAAAAAGGAAAAATCAATGATTATGCGTTCAAATAAAGGTAAAAATTGATAGTTAAAAAAATGAATAGGATAGAAAGCATTTGTAAAAGCAAAAATGCCAAGAAGAAAAAAAATAGTGGCTATAAAAAATCGTATAAAAAATATAAGTTGTGTTTTTTTCATATTGAATGTTTTTAATGTAAATCGACTTTTTAAAAGTTACAGCTTAAGGTTTATTTTAAGTCAATAGAAAATAAAAAAAAGGTTTTTTTATGAAATATATAATTTCCATAAGTATATCAAAGCCAATCAAAAAAATAAAAGATTGTTAATGAACTTTTGGATTATTCTTTTAGCGTTCTTGCAGATTAGATTAGAGTAGTTTATTCTTTTATTAGTCGAATATAACAAAATAATAAGGTGAGGTTGTGTCTTGGAAGATTCTAATTTTGTTCATTTACATGTTCATAGTCAATATAGTTTGCTAGATGGGGCAATAAAAATAAAAAAACTTTTAAAAAAAGTTCAAGATTTTGGTCAGCCAGCAGTGGCTATTACAGATCATGGAAATTTGCATGGGGCAGTAGAATTTTATATTGATTCAAAAGATTTTAATGTAAAACCAATAATTGGTTGTGAGTTTTACGTCACGCCAAAAGATAGATTCGAAAGAAAAACGATAGTAAATGGTGGAAGTGGAACCTTTCATTTGATTGCATTAGCGATGGATAGTGCTGGTTATAGAAGCCTTTGTAAATTAACAAGTTTATCTTATAAGGAGGGATTTTACTTTAAGCCACGTGTAGACTGGGAATTATTAGCAAAGTATAATGAAGGACTTATTATAAGCAGTGCATGTTTGCAAGGTGAAATTCCATATTTAATAAAAACTGGAAAAGAAGAAGAGTTAAAAAATACGTTATCATTTTACACGACAACCTTTAAAGATAGATATTTTTTAGAAGTACAACCACATAAAATAGAAGAGCAACAAAAAGTTAATAAAAGAATTTTAACTCTATCAAAAGAGTATAATATTCCGATGATTCCAACATGTGATTGCCACTACTTGGAAAAAGAAGATCATTTATCTCAAGAAATTTTAATGTGTATTTCAATGCAAAAGCAACTTTCTGACACAGATAGAATGACTCATGATGGTATTTCATTACATGTAAGAAGTGCTAAAGAAGTTAAGGAAGAATTTGAAGATTTTCCTATAGAAGAAGCTATGAAAAATACTTTAAAAATAGCGGATATGTGCGAAACGAAATTTGATTTTTCGACATATTATATGCCTGTTTATAAGGTTGAAAATGGAGAGACAAGATCTTTTACTGAGATTATGACAGAACAAGCACGAAGTGGTTTAAAAGCAAGATTAGAAATTATAAGAAAAAATGAGAATTTAACTCCTGAAAGAGAGAAAGAATATTGGGGTAGATTGGAAAATGAAATAACAATTATTGATAAAATGGGATTTGCCGGGTATTTTTTAGTGGTATCTGATTTTATTGTATGGTCAAAAGAACATGACATTCCTGTGGGGCCAGGAAGAGGAAGTGGAGCAGGATCTTTAGTCGCATATTCTATGAGAATTACAGATATAGATCCAATAAAACATGATTTCTTGTTTGAAAGATTTTTAAATCCAGAACGTATTTCACTTCCAGATATAGACGTTGATTTTTGTATTGAAGGAAGAGATAAAGTTATAGAATATTTAACTCAAAAATATGGTAAAGATCAAGTTTCTCAAATAGCTGCGTTTGGAACTTTAAAAGCTAAAAATGCAATAAAAGATGTTGGTAGAGTCTTAGGAATTAGTTATACAGAGACAGATAGAATTGCTCAGCTTGTTCCTAGTCAAGGTCAGGGAACAGAAGTAGATTTAGAAAAAGCACTTGAGTTAGAACCTAAATTAAAAGAATATGCAGAAAATGAAGGAAAAGAGCTTATGCATCATGCAATGAAGCTTGAAGGGTTGACGCGTCATACCTCGACACATGCTTCAGGAGTTATTATTGCAGATAGGTCGCTTAGTGATCTTGTTCCGCTTATGATAGATAAGGATGGACATGACGTTACACAATATTCAATGAAATATGTTGAAAAAGTTGGGCTTGTAAAGTTTGATTTTTTAGGGTTAAAGACATTAACCGTTATAAAAACCGCTCTAAATCTTATAAAAGATTCTCAAGGGAAAATTATAGATATAGCAAATATTCCAATTGACGATAAAGCAGTTTTTGATTTGTTGTGTTCTGGAAATACAATAGGAGTTTTTCAGTTAGAGTCTCCTGGTATTACCGATGTAACGGTTCGCGTAGCTCCCTCTAGATTCGAAGATTTAACTGTTATAAATGCATTATATAGGCCTGGACCACTAGATGCAGGAATGGTGGATAGATACATTGAAAGAAAGCATGGAAGAGAAAAAGTAGAATATCTGCATGAATCAATCATAGATATTCTTGAGCCGACTTACGGAGTAATGGTTTATCAAGAGCAGATTATGTTAATAGCAAGGAAAATGGCTAATTATACACTTGGTGAGGCAGATCTTTTAAGGCGTGCTATGGGGAAGAAAAAACCTGAAGAGATGGCAATTCAAAAAACACGATTTATAAGTGGGTGTAAGGAAAATAAAATTAGCAATAAGATTGCTGAAGAAGTTTTTTCTCAAATGGAGACTTTCGCTCGTTATGGATTTAATAAAAGTCATTCTGCGGCATATGCGTTAATTACATACCAGACAGCTTATTTAAAAGCACATTATCCCGTAGAGTTTATGGCAGCAGTTATGAGTCATGAAATTACTGATACGGATAAAGTTTTAAAAAATTTTAATGAATGTAAAAAACAAGGAATAAAGATTTTACCCCCAGATGTAAACCATAGTTATTCAACATTTTCTGTTGATAGTGGAAAAATAAGATACGGTTTGTCAGCGATAAAAGGAGTCGGAGAAAAAGCTGTTCAAAGTATTGTTGATGAACGTAATAAGTGTGGAGCTTATCAAGATTTAGAAGATTTAATATTAAGGGTACCTTTAAGTACGTTAAATAAAAGAGTTCTTGAAAATTTAATAAAAAGTGGTGGTTTTGATTTTTCAGGAGTTACTAGAAAGGAAATGATTGAAACATTAGATGATATTTTAAAAGCAGGTCAAGCCATCCAAAAAGATAAAGATTCTGAACAAGTGTCGTTATTTGATTTTTGTAATAATATGCAAGAAATAGAAAGAAAAAGATATCATATTTTAGAATATCCATCCAATATAAAACTTTCTTTTGAAAAAGAAGCATTAGGTTTTTATATTTCAGGACACCCACTTTTTAAGTATAAAAGTTTGTTAAAAAAAATTGGTGCATTTGCTATAGATGATGCTAAAAAAAATCCTCCAAAGAATGTTAAGGAGATAAAACTTGCAGGAGTCGTGACGTCTTTAAAATTAAAAAATACAAAAAAAGGAGATAGGTATGCAAATTTTCTTTTTGAAGATGATACAGCATCAATAGATACATTTGTTTGGCCGGATGCTTATAAAAAAATAGGACATTTATTAGAGGATGAAAGTCCTCTTTTAATTACTGGAAAGTTGGATATCTCAGAAAATAGAATTGCATTTATTGCAAATACAATTGAATTATTATCAAGTATTAGAAGTAAAAAAGTTACGTGTGCAATATTAAAAATAAATGATGTGGCTGAATTTAAAAATAAGCGTGAAGAGTTTAAGGTGTTAATTAGTAAATATAAGGGAGATTGCCAATTAAAAATGTTATTAAAAGTGGGAGATAAAAAAGTGTTATTATCATTAAAGGATGAGTATAATAATTGCGTTTATATAACTCCGACAGATGATTTTTGTAATGAATTGGAAGGTAAGTTTGATGGAATTAGTGTTGGATTTTCATAGTATTTTTTATCATATTTAAAATCATTTTTTTTCTTGAAAGTTTTTAATTTATACTTTTTTTTATCTAAGTCTTTACTTTTTAACTAATAAAAGGTAAAAAAATACGGTTGGATATTTTGTATACTGTAAGGTAGTACCTTAGAAATTATTGATATTGGATTTTGTATCCTTAATATTTATTTGACTTGTTTTTTTTATATTGGAGTGACTTTAAAGTGGCTGATTTTATTTTAGAATTAAAGGATAGATCTTTGTTTGGATCTTCAAATGCGAATCGTTATAGGAAGCAAGCTTATATTCCTGTTTCTATATCTTGTAAAGGTGAAGAAAGTGTTTCCTCTTTAGTGGTGTATGATGATTTTTTACATTTAGCTCAAAAAGCTAAATCTTCACAAGTTTTTACATTTAAAAGTGATAATAAAAAGATCGATGGTAAAAATGCGATTGTAAAATTTATGCAGAAAGAGTATTTGAAGGACAGAGTATTGCATGTTGATTTCCAGATGTTAAAAAAAGGTGAGGATATAGTTGTTAGAGTTCCATTAAAGATTATAGGAACTCCAGTTGGCGTTAAAAATCAAGGTGGTATTTTAACCCCTGGGGCTAGGGAGATTAAGCTTAAGGTGGCTTCTGAAAATATTCCTGATATCTTGGATGTTGATGTAACTTCTTTAAAGATAGGCGAGAGTGTTTTAGCCGGAGGTTTAAAATTACCAGAAGGAGCTAAACTTTTAAGTAGTGAGAGGGAATCGTTGGCTGCAGTTATAGAAAGTAGAGCAAGCAAACTTGCAGGAGGTGATGCAAATGCGACGGCAACTGCTACTACTAAGGGAGCAGTAGGTGCTACTTCTGCTACTTCATCTAAGGATGCATCTGCCTCGAAGGGGAAGAAGTAGTTTTATTATATAAAGTATGTTAGAACCTTTTTTAATTGTTGGATTAGGGAATATCGGAAAAGATTATGCTTTTACTAGGCATAATGTTGGTTTTATGGTTTTAGATTGCTTTCTTGATATGGTGAAGGTAAGTAGCAGTGATGTTAAGTTTAAAGGAGAGTATAAGACGGTATCCTTTGAGCTCGAAAAGGAAAGATGTATAAAAGGGTATTTGCTTAAGCCTCATACATATATGAATCTTAGTGGTGAGTCTGTTAGGGCTCTTTGTGATTATTATAAATTACTTCCAAGTAATGTTTTAGTAATTCATGATGATGTTGATTTACCTCTTGGAATTGTAAGAATAAAAAGAGGTGGAGGAGATGCAGGGCATAATGGGCTAAAGTCTATTACCTCTTGTTTGGGAACGAATGATTATTATCGTTTGAGAGTCGGAGTTGGAAGACCTAAAGTTTCTTCTTATGAGATGAAGGATTGGGTATTATCGAGATTTTCTAAAGAGGAAGAGCAAGTTATTTTAAAAATTTCGGAGTATTTTAAACAGAATTTTATATTATTTCTAAATGAAAAGTTTGCGATGTTTCAAGAAAGGATTAATTCTGTTAAGGTAGTTTTTGAAGAGATTAATAGGTAAAATTTTTATACTAGAGTCTTGAAAAATTTTTATATTTCTATAAATTACCTAGATAATTTATAAAGATATTTTTTATAAAGTTTATTTTATTTTTAATAGTTGGTGAGTAAGTTATGAGAAAATATGAAACAATAGTTGTTTACAGACCTGAATTAAGTAAGGAACAGTTATCTACTGAAATTAATAAAGTCAAAAGTATATTAGAAAAGTTTAATATTTCAGAATTTTTTAAAGAAGAGTGGGGGAAGAGAAAGCTTGCTTATGTTACGAAAAAATGTAGTCAAGGATTTTATGTTTGTTTTTATTATGAGTCGGATAATACAAAAGTGATTGATGAGTTGATATATAATTTAAGGCTTAATGATGTAATTTTAAAATTTCAAACGCATCATATTAGTGATAAAGCTGAAAAGTATAGAGGAAATATGGCGTTTGTTACAGCTTCAAATTCTAACGAATTGAGTTCTTCTGATATCGATGATTTAGAAGTATCAGATATCGATGAGTAATTAAAAATTTTTATAATAAATGGAGTTTTTGAAAAATGGAAGTTATATTAAAGGAAGATTTTCCACAATTAGGATTTATTGGTGATTCTGTTAGGGTAAAACCTGGATATGCAAGAAACTTTTTGATACCTAGAGGTTTGGCTGTTATTGCTAACACAAGGCAAGCGAATGTAATTAATCATGAAATGCAAGCCATAAATGCTAAAAAAACTAAATTAAAAGAACTTGCTACAGATAAAAAATCAAAAATAGAATCTTTATCATTAGCTTTTACATTAAAAGCAGGAGAGGAAGGAAAAATTTTTGGTTCAATTACTTCTCAGCATATTGAAGATTCTATAAAGGGGGAAGGAATTGAAATAGATAGAAAACAGATAAGGCTTTTTGAGCCTTTAAAGTCAGAGGGGGAGTTTGAAGTTCCTGTTAAGCTTCATTCAGAAGTAGTTGCAGCGTTAAAGGTAGCAGTTAGCGTTGAGAGATATCAAAGGCCTACAAAGAAAAAATTAGATAAAAAATCAATGAAGAAGTCCTTAGTAGATAACGAGGTATCTCAAGAGGATACAGTTGAAAATATGGAACCTTCAGAGGACAAGGAATAAATTAGTTTTTTTCTTTAGACATTGGGAAGATAATGGGAAGATTCTTTAAAATAAAAAGGACAATTACTCCTTTTATGTTTTTTTTTGGTTTTATATTGCCGTTATTGATTTTTTTTGTTGTTTATCGGACTTTTGTATCTTCAAGTGTTTTTTTTAAAAAAGTATACGTAAGAAAATCTTTTTCTGCCAGAATTCCAGGGGAAAGTATTAGAATTTTTGATGATGATAAACTAAATCCACTGCAAGGAAGTGACTTTATATTAAATCTTTGGGTTAAGTTTAGAAATCTGCCAAAGGGAGATGAGAGAACTGTTTTACTTACTAAATATGATGCAGATAGTGCTTATAAACAAGGTTATGCTGTGGCTGTAGATAAAGCATCTACAGGATTTCGTGGAAGTGTTTTCTGGCAAGATATTAACAATAATGGAAGATGGTATACATTTGATGAGATTCCTCTTATTGTTGGAAGTTGGTTCATGTTTACGGTAAGTTTTACTTCTAATGAGCATTTAGCTTTTTATTATACATATTCTATTGGAGAAAAAATTTTTACGAAGCTTATTGGTGGGTATAAAGTTACGGCACTTCCAGCTAGTAAAAGTTCCTTTAGAGTTGGCTCACTTGTTTCTCAGCTTTTTGATGGGAAGATTGGAACAGTTTCGATTATAAATACTAAAAATATTGAAAGTCATTTGAGTGATGTAATAAAAGAAAGTTTTTTAAATTCTCAAATTCCCCCTAAAAGATTTAAGGAAGAAGAAATTTCTTTATGGCTATTGGGAGGTGAAGATGATATTGGAAAAAATCACTTTCAAGTGGAGAAAATTGGGAAAAGAAAGAAAAAAGAAATGACAGTAGGTAATGAATAATCTAATAAAATAAGATGGTATGCTTTTTATAATATTAGGAGTTTATTTTCTTTTTTAACTTTAAAGTCTGCTGGTGTAGTTGTTTTTGTATTGTTTTGATTTTTAGGTATTTTTTTTAAATTACATAAAAAAGTTTTTTCGTTAATTCCTATTGTTATGGATTTTATAATTTAGAAAGTGAAAATGGTAAGGGAAAATTGATGTTTTCGACTCCAAGATTAAGCCACTTGGATTATCCAGTAAAAGGGGAGTTATCTACAAATTTTGGTTTTAGAAAAGAATTAAAAATTTTAAATTCTGATATGCAGATTATTACGCTAGATTGCACTAAAAATAATGTTGTGAATGTATCAATAAATATTTTAAATCCTTGGATTCCAATTTCTTTAAAGTATAATAGACTTTTAGGAGTGAGGTTATATTTTGATAATGTACTTGATGTGCCTTTAAAGAAGGATAAAAAATATGAATTTTAAAAATTATGATTCTAAGATTTTAAATAAAATGCGTGAAAATGATAAGAAAGAAGATGCTAATGATTTTTCTCCTTATAGTTTAAAGGTAAAGCAGTATACATTGATGTTCCCAAGATATTTTGGTTTTTGTTTTGGGGTAAGAAATGCTTTAAATATTGTTTCGGATGCAATTGTAAAAAATAAAAATAGAAAAAAATATATATTAAGTGAAATAATACATAATCAAAATGTGAATGATGATTTAAAAAATTGTAATATAAGTTTTATATTTGACAAATATGGAAAACAGCAAATCTCCTATAAAGAAATTACTTGTGATGATGTATGTATTATTCCTGCTTTTGGAACCACACAAGAAACATATGAAAATTTAAATAAAATAATAAAAAAAGAAAATATTTATGATACGTGTTGTCCATTTGTAAAAAAAGTTTGGGAAGCTTCAAAAAAAATTGCTGCTAAAAATGCCACCATTTTAATTCATGGAAAAGTTAATCATGAGGAGACAAAAGCATTATTTTCTTTGGCTAAGAGAGAAGCACCAGTGATTGTAATTAAAGATTTTGAAGAAGCAATATTTTTAAGTGAATGTATAAAGGGAAATATTGTTAAGGAGAAATTTTATGAGAAATTTAAAAATGTTATTTCTCCTAATTTTAATTTTGAAAATGATTTAAAGCGTATTGGTATTGTAAATCAAACTACTATGTTAGCTGAAGAAACACTAAAAATTTCTAATGTAATAAAAGAAACGTTAGAACTTATTCAAGATGGAGTTTTTTTAGATTTTTGCTCAACGCTTTGTTATACAACCTCAAGGAATCAAAAATCAGTTTATGCTTTAATGGAAGAAAAGCCTGACATTGTTTTTGTTATAGGTGGTTTTAATTCTTCCAATACTATAAATCTTTATAAAATAGCAAAGTGTTTTTGTGATAAAACTTTTTTTATAAAAGATGAAAAAAGTTTTATATCAAAAAATGAGCTTTTATCATTTGATATTGAAAATAAGAAAGAAATTATAATAAAAAATTATTTGCAATCTGCCATAAAAATAGGGATTATTGCAGGGGCTAGTTGCCCAGATATTTTAATAGAGAGAGTAATAAAATTTTTTAAAATATAATTTGTATATTTGAATCTTAAAAAATAAACACATCATCAAAGACAAATAGAGAATAATTTGTTGTTGATTTTTTTATGAGAAATAAATATTTAAAATTTATAAATTTTATTTTAAGAAGATTTTTTCGAAACGCTAACGCCCTAAAAATAGAACGCGGTTTTTGGGGTGGTGGTGGGAAATCCCTAAAAAACAATAGGTTATATTGTTTAAATGATGTTTTTTATTTAAAAAAATGGCTACATAAAATTAAAAAAAGTGCGTGTCCTGTAATT
>CAZHFA010000022.1:11839-12835 GCA_964531865.1 uncultured Bdellovibrionales bacterium | reverse complement strand
ACATCTGATTATTATTTTATTGGTAATGTAGAAAGCGTAATGCCAGAAATTTTAAATACAATCAAAAAAAATAATGAATAAAAATAGGTTATAAAAAAAGAGGGAAATAAAAATGACAAATTATTTAAAAACAAAAGTTTTAGTAGTTGGCGCAGGGCCTAGTGGACTTTCGTTCGCAATCTCTGCAAAGAAGAAAAATTCTAATTTGGAAATATGTGTAATAGATAAATCGGCAGATGCTGGCAATCATATTTTATCTGGTGCAATAGTTGATGCAAAAATATTAGATAATTTTATAGAAAAATATATTGGTTCTTTGGATGAAAATGAAGAGTTAAAAAAAGAATTATCTTTAAAAGTTACTGGTGAAAAAATGTTTTTTTTACCAAATAGTAAATTAAGTTTTGATATATTAAAAATTTTAAATATAGCTAAGAAATTTTATAAACCCTTTGCTTCAATGTTACACCAAGAAGATTATGTTGTAGCATTATCTTCTTTTGTAAGAGCTTTAGAAAATTATGCAAAAAAAATTGGAGTTGAGGTTTATCATTCTTTTGCAGCAAAAGAAGTGATTTTTAATGAAGAATCTAAGCTTATAAGCGGAGTAAAACTAGTAGATCTTGGATTAAATGAAACGGGTGAACATCAAATAAATTACAAGGAAGGAGAAAAAATAGAGTGTGAATTTTTAGTTCTTGCAGAAGGTGTTGATGGATTACTTTCAGAAGATTTAGTTAAGAAGGTAGGATTAAAAAGAAAAACTCCACAGCTTTATTCCGTCGCTGTAAAAGAAATAATTTCAGTTAGCAAAGAGCAATATGAGAGTTTTGGAAAGAATAATGTCATACATTCTCTTGGGTATCCTCTTTGTAATTTTTATTCTATAAATCTTTTTGGTGGCGGTATTGTCTATCCTTTGGAAGATCAAAAATTAGCTGTCGGAATTATTGTAGGACTTGATTGGAAGTATCCTGATTTTTGTGCACAAGACGC
>CAZHFA010000022.1:0-11829 GCA_964531865.1 uncultured Bdellovibrionales bacterium | reverse complement strand
AAGATTTAAAAATCATCCTGCAATAAAAAAATACATTGATGGTGGAGAAGTCGTAGAGGCAGGTGCTAAGATGATTCCAGAAGGTGGTTTTAACGCAATACCAAGAAGTGCTTTTGATGAGATAGGCTTTAATAATGCTATTATTTTAGGGGATAGTGCGGGATTTGTTGATATGAGAAAAATAAAAGGAGTCCATAATGCAATTAGAAGTGCAGAGGCAGGAAGTGAAGCATTGATTCGTGCGTTAGATAATAATAAAAACTTTGCTAGATTTTATACGGAAAATTTAAAGAATAATGGTGTACTAGATGAACTTTATTTTTCTAGAAATTTTAGACAAACGATATCAAAGTTTGGTAATTTTTTTGGAATGCCACTTTCCATTTTTAGTCATTTTTTACCAGATGTAAAGGCAGAAGAAGATTTTAAAATATTATCAAAAAAATCATATCCTTTGAAATTAGAAAAAAAATTTAATAAGGATTTCTTTGTTGCTATGGCAAAATGTGAGCACAGAGAAACACAGCCTAACCATATTACTATTCTAGATCCTAAAGTATGTTTAAAATGTCAAGCAGAATATAACTCTCCTTGTATTGCTTTTTGTCCTGCTGGGGTTTATGAGAAAGATAGTGGGGGAGAGGCAAAGCCATTAAATCCTTCAAATTGCCTTCATTGTAAGACTTGTCAAAGAAAATGTCCTTATCAAAATATAAAATGGAGTGTGCCAGAGGGGGGCTCAGGAACAAAATATAGGAGGAGTTAAAAATTTTTTTATGAAAAGTTTTTTTATTATATTTAAAAATTTTTTTTGTTTCTTTTTGATTTTTTTTATTTCTTGTAGCGTTTGTGGTAATGAAGATAAAAAGTTAGAAAGTTTTATAAATTTTAATGAATATAAAAATGAAATAAAAGTATCAAAACAGTTAATTACGGTTTCACCATATAGTACGTCATATGCCACAGTAAGATTATGGGAAAAAAGTGATCTTAATGTTTGGCATGAAGTTGTTAAGATGAATGGAAGAGTTGGAGAAAAGGGGATTTCGAAACATAAAAGAGAAGGAGATAAGAAAACCCCTTCTGGAATTTACAATTTAAAAGAAGGTTTTGGAAGTAAAAAAATTTTAACAAAAATTACATATAAAGTTTTAGATGGTTCTGAATATTGGGTCGATGATTATAACTCAAAATTTTATAATACCATGCAAATAGGCTTAAAAAAAGGAAGTTGGAATTCATCAGAACATTTAATAGATAACAAAGTTGAATATCAATATGCAGTTATAATTGATTATAATAGATATCCAGTCGTTTCAAAAAAGGGATCTGCAATTTTTCTCCATGTTGAAAACAATAAATCAACATCGGGTTGTATAGCGGTCTCAAAAAAGAATATGATAAAAATTTTAAGATGGTTAGATCCTAAAAAGACCCCAAAGATAATTATAATAATGTAAAATGCAAAATTTTGAATGCTTTTGTTTTATAAAGTCACCTAATAATTGGATAGTTTTTAGGTAAAAAACAGAGATTAGAATTCCACTTCTAATCTCTGTTAGCTTTTTCTCCTTAAAATAACGCATTATTTTATTTAAAAATTTTTTATTCTAAAGAATTATCTTTTAATTTTGTAACAATATCTTTTAAACCTTCTCTTGCGGTTACAAGTTCACGGTTTTCTTTTCTTAATCTTTCTATATTTTCTTGTAATGCTTTTTGCATTAAATTTTTCTCTTCTTCTGTAGCTTCATTATAAGCATTCACATTTTCTAAAAGTTTTATAAGATTTCCTTGTTCTTCTGAAATATTTAAAAAATATCTAATTGTAACTGACAATAATGATAAAAATTCAATTCTAAGGTTTTCTTCATCTTCATTATTTTTAGCTTTGTTTTTATTTTTTAGTTTGTTAAATGTTAAGTTTACTTTTTCTTCAAGATTACTTAATCGTTGTTTTTGTGTGTTAGCGTATGCCAATATTTCTTCTTGTTCTATATTATAATTTTTAATTTCACGTGCAAGAATATAAACCAAGTTAATCAAAGTAAGACATAATATTAAATTTATAAATTTCATAATAATCTAATCAATAATTAAATAAAAAATTTAGATATATATGATTCCTTATAAAACTTCTTTAAAGAATCTAATAAAACTGCATCCTCTTTACTTAGATTTACTTCTTTTTCTAAAGATTCAATTTCAGACATTAAATCAAAGAAACTTTTATGAAAATCTTCTTTTTCTTCACTATCCCGTGATGCTATTTTGTTTAAAAGAAGCTTTTTCCCCTTTCCATATCTATAATCTGCATACATTTTTAGATACTTTAAACCTTGAGTATTTTCTACATTTTCCCAATTAGTATTTGCTAATTTCCATCTTGATAAAACAATGTTTAATTCTTTATTCTTGGTTTCTTTTTTTAAATTATTTCCATTATTCCATATAAAATTATGCAATAAATCTAATGAGTTAAGTGGTAATCTATAGATATCTTGCTCTATATCGCAAACTGTTGGAGAAAAATAATTTTCCAAATTTATATCAGATAATTTTTTGTTAGCTTCAATTGATAATTCTTTATATTTTTCTGAAATCTCTATTTTTTCTTTTGGCTTAAAAAGAGAAGATGCTTGAAAATTAAACCATCGAATAGATTTTTTTTCTCCTTCCCCGCTTTCTTTTAACTCATTAAAATTATCAAGATCAATCCATAGAGAATATTTATTAGAAAAATCTAATAAAAGATAAAACTTATTTATAAATATATTTTCTTTTGTTAAGTCATATTCTGGAAATATAGGAGTAAAAATTTTAGTTGTATTTTTATATTCAAAATGTTCTGAATATGAAATCTCATATCCATTAAATTTTCTAATATCAGTGTCATATTCTTTTAAAAGTTCTTTAGTTAAATTTATTGTTAAGATGACATCGTCTCTTGATGAATGAAGTTGTTTGCCTATCAAAATGTTATAATTTTGACAGGTTGTTTCTAACGTTAAAGAAAGTTTATTTTTATCAATTGAATCTTTAGCGGATGTTCGCTTAAATTTTTTTTCTAAACAAGAAAGTTTTCTAACTAAAAATAATAAATCTTTGTAAATAATTTTTCCACCAAAATAAGGGGATAATCCATTTCTTATCATTGAGGTCCTTAAAAAAGGAACATCAAATTTTGATGAATTATATCCAATTAGAGTAACAGCTTCTCCCCTATTTTTCTCAATCATTTTAAGAAAAAAATCATAAATTTTTTTCATTGACATCATTTCATTTAAAGGATTTTTATTTTGATGTTCTATTACGTTTATTCTATTTGCAAGTATTGCTTGTGGCTCTGGAAGCTCTAAAGGAGAAATTTTAACATCTCCAAAGCATTCATCGATAATATTAAAATCATCATCAGTAGCGATAAAACTATAATTTAATATTTGTCCTATTGGGTTTGTTGTGCTTGTTTCTAAATCAAAAAAAATTGATATCATAGAAAAATACTATATATTAAATTGCCAAATTCTAATAGCAGTAATTATTTTTTTAACTTATTATAAATAAAGTTAAGAAAATTTATGGGTTTTTTTATGAAAAAATTTTTTATTACTTATAAAACATCTTTTATTTTAATATTATCTGTCTTTTTGGGAGGTATTGCAGGAGGCTTTATTGGAGACAATGTAAAATTTATAAAACCAATAGGTGATTTGTTTTTAAACCTTTTATTTACGACACTTGTTCCTCTTGTGTTTTTTTGTACATCATCTGCACTAGCTTCAACAAAAAAAATTTCAAGAATGGGAAGTATTTTAAAAAATACGATTATCGTTTTTATTTTTACAACTATTATTTCTTTTTTTATTACTATTCTAAGTCTTTATTTTTTAGAAGGCTTTTTAAAATTAGACTTAAATACATTTAAAAATATTGTACAACATAGTACTGATTATAAATTTATTTCATTAAAAAGCTTATTAGAAAATTTAGCAAATATTGTTACTGTAAGTGATTTTTCATTATTATTATCAAAAAATAATATTTTACCTCTTATTATTTTTTCTGCGATGTTTGGATTTTCAACTTCACTTTGTGGAGATAATGGAAAAGCGATAGAAAAATTTTTAATTTCTGGAAAAGATATAATGTTAAAGTTCATTGATATTATAATGAAGTTTGCGCCTATTGGCCTTGCTTGTTATTTTGCAAATATTGTACATGAAGTTGGAATGGAAATTTTTTCAGGATACTTTAAGATTTTTATTTTATATTTATTTTTAACATTATTTTCATATTTTGTATTGTGTACATTTTATATGTATTTAGTTGGTGGAAAAAATGCAATTAAGATTTTTTGGAAAAATATTATTCCTCCATCAATTGTTGCATTGGCTTCTTGTTCAAGTTCTGCAGCTTTATCTGCTAATTTAATAGCAACAAAAAAAATGGGAATTCCTGAAGATATCTCTGAAACTGTCCTTCCATTAGGTTTAAATATTCATAAAGATGGTTCTTTTATTGGAAACATTCTAAAGATATTTTTTTTATATCAAGTAATGAATCAAGATATGTTTAGTTTAACAACAATTTTTATAGTATTTATTGTAGCTTTTATTACAAGTGTTATTATTGGAGCTATTCCTAGCGGCGGAGTAACTGGGGAAGTTACACTTATTACTATGTTAGGATTTTCTCCAGAGCTATTACCATTCATATTGGTTATAAGTACAATTATTGATGCACCAGCAACATTGTTAAATTCTACAGGAAATACAGCTTGCGTAGTGATGATAACAAAGCTAACAGATAAAAATTAGATAAAATAAATATAATCCTTTGAGTTAAAATCTGGATATTTTACCCAATCTAAGTATAGGCCATATGGAGGAGCTGTTTTTCCTGCAAACCTTCTATCTTTTTTTAATAAAATTTCTTCTATACTATTTTTTTCTCCTTTTCCTATTGCTACTAATGTTCCTACAATATTTCTTACCATTTGCTTTAAAAAGCCAGAACCGATGATACTAATTTTTATAATATCAGAGGTCTTTTCTAACGATATATCAAAAATTTCTTTTATAGGACTTTTCGCTGTACAACCAGACGCACGAAAACTAGAAAAATCTTTTATACCAATTAAATATTTTAATTCACTTTTCATTTTTTCCACATCTAATTCTTTTGCAATATGCCAAACTTTTCCAAAATCAATACAAGGAGGATTTCCCCTATTTAAAATGAAATAAGAATATTGTTTTTTTATACTATCTCTTGTTGAATGAAATTTTTCATCAGCAATATCAATGTGAACAATACTTAACTCATGTCTTAAAATACTACTTATTGCATAACTAAAAGTCTTAAGCTCCATTCCAAGATCGTCTATATGAAAATTTACGACTTGTCCTCTTGCATGAACTCCTGCATCTGTCCTTCCTGATGCGATAATATTTGATATATCTTTTTTGGTAACAATTGATATAGCACGTCTTAAATCTGAATAAACAGTTTTTAAGTTAGGCTGAGCTTGCCAACCATGAAAATAACTTCCATTATATTCTACAACAAGACGTATATTTTGCATTTTTTTATAAAATAAATTACATCGTTTCTAATAATTTTTTGGCAATTTGAACAGCATTTAATGCGGCACCTTTCCTAACATTATCAGAAACAACCCATAAATTAAGGCCAAAAGGGACTGATTCATCTTTTCTTATTCGCCCTACATGAATTTCATCACCACCTGCTGTATCAATTTGCATTGGGTATGTATTAACATCAGGGTATGTAACAATACCATCAATTTTTGCTAACTCTTTATTTAATTCATCGACATTTATTTCTTCTCTTGTTTCTACGTTTATACTTTCTGCATGTGAGAAAAAGACAGGGACTCTTACTGCTGTAGCTGTCATTAAAAGCTTTGGTAAGTTTAAAATTTTCCGTGTTTCATTTATCATTTTATATTCTTCTTTTGTATATCCATCTTCTAAAATTGAATCTATTTGTGGAATACAATTAAAAGCTATTTGATGTAAAAAGGTCTCTATTTCTAATGGTTTTTGATTAAAAATTGAAAGTGTTTGACTCCAAAGTTCATCAAGAGCGGCTTTTCCTGCACCAGAAACAGATTGATATGTAGAAATAACCACACGTTTTAATTTTGCCATTTTATTTATTGTATCTAAAATAGGAATCATTTGAATAGTTGAACAATTTGGGTTAGCAATTATTTTGTCCTCTTTTCTTATATTATTAAAATTGACTTCAGGAACAACTAATGGAATATCTTTATCCATTCTAAAAAAACTTGAATTATCGATACAAATTACACCTTTATCACTTGCAATTTTTACATATTTCTTTGAAAGTTCTGCAGATGTACCAAAAAGTGCAATATCAACACCATCAAAAGAATTTTCATCAAGAACTTTTACTTCATAACTTTCTTCACCAAGTTCATAAAGTTCTCCAGCTGAATTTTCTGATGCTAAAAGTCTTAAATCTTTAAAAGGAACTTTTAAATCATTTATAACATTTTGCATTTCACTTCCAACAAGTCCTGTTGCTCCAACTATTGCTAATACTGCATCTTTTTTCATATTTATCCTTTTTTTTTTAATGCATTTTATCCTATGATATCTTATAAAATTTTTCAATGAGATTTTAAATTTTAGTCTCTTGTAGATAAGTATTTTATTTTATAAAGTATAGGAATATGGACAATTTAAAATTTTCAGTTATCACACCTTCTTTTAATCAAGCAAAATTTATAGAAAAAACAATTTTATCCGTATTAGATCAAAACTATCCAAATTTCGAGCATATAATTATTGATGGGGGGTCAACAGACGGTACTGTGGAAATTTTAAAAAAATATCCGCATTTAAAATGGGTATCTGAAAAAGATAATGGACAAACTGATGCTTTAAATAAAGGATTTAAATTAGCTTCAGGAAATGTAATTGCTTGGATAAATTCTGATGATTGGTATTTTCCAAATGTTTTTTTAACTGTTGCAAAATACATTAGAGACTTCCCAATAGTTTTTGGAGATTGTTTCATTACCGATGGTGAATGCAATGTCACAGAAAAAATAAACAATGTTCCAAGAAGTGTTTTTGATATGTTAAAATATTGGATTCCGTATTCAATTCCAACACAGCCTGCAATTTTTTTTACTAAACAAGTCTTAGAAGAAAATAAGTTAGATGAAAATTATTTTTTAGATGAAACATTAAATTATTCGATGGATTTTGAGTGGTGGTTACGAATTTGGAATAAATATGATAAAAAAAAGATAGATCAAGTTTTTGCAGGTTATAGAATGTATGAGGAGAATAAAACTGGACAAGGTATGATTCCATTGGAACCGGAGATGTCAAAAGTTTTTAGAAGGTTTGAAGGAAGATTTTTAAACATAGAACAAACCTTTAGTATAGTGATAAATGTCTACGAGTATACAGATTATGAACGAGATTTAGTCCCTATTTTGCAAAGTATTTATAATGTTGAATATAGAGATATCGAAATAATTATCAATGATAAATCATCAAATAAAAAATTTAAAAAATTTTTTAAGTCTTATATTGATATCTCAAACACCTTATTATGGCCTAAAGAATTTGCAAAAAGAATAAGATATTTTTGTACAAAAAACATTGATATAGATGATATAAATTATTTTTTATCAAAAGTATTACATGGAAGATTTATATTATTTTTGGGAGAATTAAAAAAAATTTCAGCATTTTTATTTATAAGATCTTTAAATGATTTTTTACAAGATGATCTTTCTCTTATTTTATATTCTGATACAGAATCTAATTTTTCAACAACTGAAGATATGATAGAACATGAGTATAATCATAAAAATTTCTTGATACGAAATTTAACATTTAAGGATGTAGGGCTACTTAACTCTTTTAATAATTATAATTTATCATTAAAAGAGTTTTCTTTAAGATGTATAAAAAAGGGTTGGAAAATTCTTCTTCACAAACTTTAGAAATATTTTAAATATCAAATATATTTTCACCGTCCATATCTTTTGGAGTTTCTATTCCATATAAAGCTAGAATTGATGGGGCTAAATCTACAATATGTGGATTTTCTTTTTTTGTTTTTTTATTTGTTAAAAGCACTCCTGGAACATGACTTGGATCCATACAATGGTCAGCCGCCCATTTATTTGTTCTATCTCTAAAAATTTCTTTAGGAAATTTTCCTAAACATGCAGCATCTGAAATTCTAAATCCTAAATTGTAACCAACAATTATATCTGGAGCTATATCTTTAAAAGAGCTATGAAAAGATTTAGCTACATCATATGCTTTTGTAATTACATGCTTTCCGGTTTTGGGATCTATAATTTTTTCTAAAGCTAAGATTAAATCTTGCTTTACCTTTTCTGCATCTTCTTTTTTGACGATGCCATGAACTTCTCTTCCCTCTAAATTTAAGTAAATACTATTTATTCCCATTGCATAAAATTTTGTTTTTTCCCAATCGACATAATCATAAAATTCACTATCATAGAATTTATTTTCATCTGTTACAGCTGTAAAACCATTTTTTACAAGCCATGTGCTTAAATTAAATTCTCTATAAAATGGGGCAAACCCATGATCTGACATCACTATTAATGTGGTGTGTTTATCAACTTTTTTCATGGTTTTTTCTAATACTTTATCCATTTCCTCATAATAAAAACGCATTGAGTTTTTTAATTTATCACTTGCTTTTGGGTTGTATAAAATATGATTTTTATCCATTAAATGTAAAAGCATGTGAGAATTTTGATCAATGCTTGTAAAATAAAAGAAAAATACTCCATCATTAAAGTTATTAAATTCAGAATCAAAGAGTTCTAAATTTTCTTTTAAAACTTTTTTTCCTTGATCAAAAAATTCATCATAACTAAAAATTCCAGTAGATAATGCTTTGGTATCTTCTGGAAATCCTTGAGTATAAAAATTTCCTACCTTTTTAGCTAAATTTTTTGAATAATCTTGCGGATAACACAAAGGTAATGTTGGTTCCGTTGGGTCAACATTTATTGGAGTCATGTAAATTTGTAAATCTGGTTGTACCTTTTGGACGTAAAATCTTACAATTCCTTTTACTGAACCTATTATTGGACATAATTCAAAATCTAAAGATATCCATGGAGACCACTCCCCTTCTTCTAAAATATAAATCTTATCTTGAATGTTAAATTTTACTATTTTATTTTCAGGATCTTTACTTATGATAAAATCAATTTTTGAATTTTCTTTTTTTACTTTAAACGAATTATCAGGTCCCTCTATAAAGGTTTTAAATGTATATGTTGGAGAAGAGAGTTTTACAATTCTTCCTCCACTTAACTCACTTATAAGCTTTGGTTCTTTTTCTGCAAATACCGTAAATGTTCCATACGTTCCAAGTAAATCTGGAGTTCCCATTCCGCTTAATGCAGTTGTATCTTTATCTACTACTGGAAAATTTGCAGGAACTCTAAACATTGTAGAATATATATTATTATCTTTTAAGTATTTCCAAAATGGAGTTCCACGTCTTAACAATTCAACCTTTCCCGACTTTAATGGAATTTTCCAATTTCCTATTTTTAAATTTGTTCCTGAATCTGAACTTTTTGATGTAGATAAAAAAGGAGAAAATGTACTTGCATCTCTATGAACAAAATCAAAAATACCATGTTTCCCAGGATGCATTCCTGTAATAAATGATGCCCATGCAACAGGACTTTGAGGTGGAATAGTTGTACCAAGAGGACTAAAATATCCATTTTTAATTGCTTTCTCAAAATTCGGCATTTTCCCTTCTGAAATAAATTTCTTAAGAAGATTTGGATCCATGCCATCAATTCCTAAAATAATAACTTTTTCTTTAGACGCAGAATATCCTTTTTTTATAGTCTTTTCATTTTTGTCGTGCATCTTTGCAAAACTTTTTTTTGCAGGTATTACACTTACTCCCAAAGATGCCACACTCAATGCAGAAAGTTTTAAAAATTTTCTTCTACTTTCACTAACATTTGTCATATTAAAAATTTCCTTCTATAAATATCCTAAAGCCTTCAACTCTTTTATTTCTTTCTTTGTTAAATTTTGATCTTTTATCTTATCACTAAAATCATCACTTAGCACATAGTGCAATTGTTTATCATAAATTTTTACAAGATTTTTTTCTTTTTTAGCAATATTATTAATTTCAAAAGGATCTTTTGTTAAATCATAAAATTCATTTTGAGCTTTCTCATTGTAAATATATTTTGATTGTTTATTTGCAATGGCTTTTACCTTTCCTTCAATCCAATCTTGCCTAATTGAAGCATTATCTTTTGGTCTTCTTTCTGCAAAAATATATTTTCTAAGTTCTTTGTTTTCTCCTAAAATAATATTTTTAAATGAAATACCACTTTGATTTTTAAATTGCTTATCTGAAAGTGGAATACCTACTAAATCTGAAATAGTAGAAAAAATATCAACAGAACTTATTAAATTATCTTTTTCTTTTGAAGGTATCTCTCCGGTATTAGACCAAAAAATAAGTGGTATTCTTAGTTGCTCTTCATAAAGATATTTTCCATGTTCTGCATAATTGTGGTTCCCTAACCCTTCACCGTGATCTGCCATGAGCACTACTAAAATTTTATTATTGTTACGTTCATTTTTTAAAAATTCAAAAAAATTTATAAGTTCATCATTTACTTGGCGAAGCTTTGCATCATAAGTACTAATTTTAGTAAGCATGTCATCTTTGCTATTAAAAAAATTTTCTGGAATATTTTGATTGTTTTTTAAATATTCATAATATTTAGGATTACTTTTTAGTGTATTTGCATATTCAATATATTTTTGAGGAAGCTTTCCTAATTTTTTCCATTGATGAACATCATATAAATGAAGCCACAAAAATAGCTTATCTTTTTTTGTTGGTTTTATATCTTTAAACCAAGCTTTTACTCTTTCAATATTTTGCTTTACAAGTAAAAACCAACCAATATTTCCCAAATTTTTTATGCTATCATAATATTTCTTGCCTAGCTTATCAAAACCTATTTTTCCATCTAAGAATTTTGTTGCAGGAAAGCCAATAACTTTAAAACCATTACTTTCAAAATGTTTTTTTATACCATAAACATCATTGGATAATGCATCATAGTTTCTTAATACATGATGACTTTTGGGATAAAGCCCCGTAAACATGGTTGTGTGAGATGGTGCAGTATGAGAGGATGCTGTAAAAGCGTTACTAAAAGATGTCCCTTCTTTTTTTAACTTATCAATAAAAGGAGATGTATCAAATGGATATCCATAGCCACTTACATGATCCTTTCTTAATGTATCAATTGTTATAAAAAGGACTGTGTCATACTTTATATCAGTATTTTTTATAGGAAAAAAAATTAAGACTACAAATGCAAGTATAAAGACACCACTAACAGAACCAAAAATTTTAAATTTCTTCATAGTGATTATTTTATGATACTTTTAAATAAAAAAAAAGCTTCTATAAAAATTAAAACATATACAACATATACAAGAGTGCAAAAATATTAAAACTCTTTTGATGCAGTTGAAGATGTAGAAAACTCTTTTTCAATATTAGCTTGTAATTTTGGCTTAAACGAAGCGTTAATACCTAAAGCTTTAGATAATTCTTCTGCAAAATGATTTACAACAGGAGTAATCTTGGAAACATCAGCCCTATATCGAGGAGCTAATACTTCTATAGCCCCCACAATTCCCCTATGATTAGAAACTAATCTTGATATAGATACTACTTCATTTTCTTCAGTTCCTTCGTTAACTAAAATAT
>CAZHFA010000021.1:10856-12977 GCA_964531865.1 uncultured Bdellovibrionales bacterium | reverse complement strand
TTTCGAATAAAGAAAATAGAAGATTAAAAAATTTAATTAGCAATAAACTAATTAAAGATTTTGTATCTTTGTTTTTTTGTTTTCTTTATTTTAAGAGTTATTTTTATTATTTTTAAAAAGAGGACATCCATATAATAAAAAAATGCATGTCCTCTTTTCATCCCCTAGAATTTAAGGGTTGCATCTCTAAAAGAGATGCCACCCTAAGTATCAAAAAAATTAAATGACATATTTTATCGTTTTCATGTTCATGAATTATACATATATTATATTACCATGCTTTTAACAGTTGCAGTCTTTCTAGATACAAAAACATCCTTATCTGTCGTGTAATCTTCATAGTAAGCTTGAAGCTCTTTTCTTAAAATAAGTCTTGCTCTATGAAGTTTTGCTTTTATTGCTGGAATACTCAATTTTAACATCTTTGCAATTCTTTTATTTTGTATCTTGTCAATGTCACGCATTATAAAAATTTCTTGATATTCTTTTGGTAACTTTAAAATTGCTAACTGCAATCTATTTTGTAACTCATGTTTTGTCGTTAAATGATTAACATCTGCAAAAACATTTTTAATTAACAATTGTGCAGGAATCGCTTCTTCACTGTTATCCAAAGAAATAGCTTCAGTTTTTTTCCTCTTTCTAATTGTCATAAATGCCGCATTGCTTGTCACTCTATATAACCAACTTGAAAAAGTTGATTCTTCTTTGAAAGAATCTATCTTTGAAAAAATTGCTAAAAATGTATCTTGTAATGCTTCCTCCGCATCTTCTTTATTGCGTGTGATTCTAAAGGAAAGATTATAAATTTTTTGTGAATATCTATCTATAATTTCTTGAAAAGCTTTTTCATCTCTCTTTTCTTTTATTAAATTTACTAACTCTGAATCATTTAATGACTTCATATTATTTTCCATAACGTTCTCCAATTTTTTTTATACAGTTTAAATTTCGTGAAATGTTTTTTTCACGTTCATCATCTTTGAAAAACATTGTGCAAGATTTTTAAATGCCGTGTGTCACGGTTTTGTAACGTCAAAGTAAAAGTTGTGTAAAAAAACTAAGATATACATAACATATTGATATTAAAGGAAGAATCTTTACATCTGGCTCATATATTTTTAAAAAGTTATACTAAATTTTATGACAAAAGATTTATTTATAGCAAAAATTATTAAAGCAAATGCAGGTTCTGGAAAAACTTATGCACTTACAAAGCAGTATTTAGAATTGCTTTTTCAAGGAGAAAGCGTAGATCATATTTTAGCTACAACTTTTACAAAAAAAGCAGCAGGTGAAATTTTATCGAGAATATTAGTACGATTAGCGACTGCTATAATTGATGAAAAAGCAAAAAATGAATTATTAAATTCTTTAAATTTATCTGATAAAAAAATTTCAACAGAGAAATGTTTTGATAATTTTATAAAGCTTCAACATAAAATTTTAATTTCAACAATGGATAGTTTTTTTGCAAAAATTGCTACAAGTTTTTCTGTCGAGCTTGGATTAAATAGTAATCTAAAAATATCAGAAGAAAGCGAAAAGAAAAAAATATATACAGAAGCAATAAGACGACTTTGTCAAGAGGAAGAATCAAAAGAATTATCTTCTCTCATATCTGATTTTAATGATAATGATGGAAAAAATTCGATAGATATGGCACTAAAAGAAAAGTTATCAAGCTTATATGATATCTTTATTTCAAGCTCAAAAAATGCTTGGAGAGAATTTGAATGTGATAAAGAAAAATTATCTGAACAAAATATAAAACGCATTATGGAAGATTTATCTTTTGCAGAAATTCCACTTACAAAAAATGGCACACCAAATAAAAATTTTGAAAAAGCAATAGATAAATTAAAAGATCAAATAAGATCAAAGGAGTTTGATAAATGCTGTGATGGCGGATTATGTAATGCAATTTTAACTGGAGAAAATAAGTATTATAGTTGTGAATTTTCTGAATCTTTAACAAAAGTGTTAAAAAACATTATTGATATTATAGAGGTAGAATTAATCGGAAAATTAAATAAAAAGACTAAATCTCTTTATAGCTTACTATCAAAATATACTATGTCTTATGAAGAGTTAAGAAATAAAAAATCAATGATCGGGTTT
>CAZHFA010000021.1:0-10846 GCA_964531865.1 uncultured Bdellovibrionales bacterium | reverse complement strand
TTAAAAATATATTAAAAAACGTAGCTGTTAAAGACAATTTGTCAGAAGTTTATTATCGATTAGATACAAGATTAAGACATATCTTGTTAGATGAGTTTCAAGATACATCATTAGTTGAATGGGAACTTATAGAACCAATTATTGACGAAATTTTAGCTGGTGGAGAAAAGACTTTTTTTTGTGTTGGAGATCCTAAACAAGCAATTTATGGGTGGCGTGGTGGAGTTGCAGAAATTTTTGATAAAATAACCTCTAAGTGGTCACAGATTGAATCCGAAACATTAACGAAAAGTTATAGATCTTCACCTGTAATTATAGATTTTGTGAATTTAATTTGTAAAAATTTTTCAAAAACAAACCTAATGCATGAATATCAAGATGTCGCCTCTTTATGGGATGAAAATTTTCCAATTCATCAGGCAGAAAAAAAAATAAAAGGTAATGTAATTATAGAAGGAGTATTGCCTCAAGAAAAAGAAGAAGATGATAGTTTTAAAAAATCAATTACTGATTTAATTTTAGAACAAACAATAGTGAGAGTTTTAGAACTTAAAGAAAAAAATTCTTCCATGTCAATTGGTGTTTTATGTCGAAGTAATAAATTTGTAAATAGAGTAATTTCATGCTTAAAAAGTGAGCCATATAATTTATCTGTGAGTCAAGAAGGAGGAGTGCCATTAATAGATTCCAAAGCTATAGTGTTTATAGTAGCAGTATTAAAATATATGAATCATAGTGATGATTCTTTGGCAGAATATGAAATTGGGTTATTATCTGAGGAGATTATAAAAAATAAAAAACAATTTTTTGATAATCTTAGAAATAAATTTATGTATGATGGTTTTTTTGGTGTAGTTTCTTTTTTAAGAAATGAAATAAAAAATAAAATTTCACCTAATGATGATTTTAAGATAGAAAAACTTTTAGATATATGTATGACATATGATAAAGGGATAAAAAATAACATTGATGATTTTATAGAAGATGTAAGACATGCAATGATTGATAGCCCTTCTTCATCAAACATTAGAGTGATGACTATACACAAGGCAAAAGGCTTAGAGTTTGATGCTGTAATTCTTCCCGAACTAAATAATGAAATATTAAATAAGACAGATATTCTTTCTGTCTTTTACAAAGATAGAGTTGGAAGACCAAGCAGAATCTTTGCCCATATTCCAACAATAGGAAAAATAAATAAAGAAATAGGGAATATCGAACATCAAGAAAATTCTTTAAAAATAAGAGAAGCCTTATGTATTTTATATGTTGCTTTAACACGTGCTAAACAGCATCTGAGTATTTTTCTCCCAATTAAGGAGTCATCTTCCACAAAAACAAAAAAATTAAATTGTGCTGATTTTATAACAGATATATTGGGGGATGAATTTAAAAATAATAATTATATTTATGAATCTGGAGATAAGGATTTTTTTGAAGAAAAAATAATAAAAAATGAAGAAAAAAATAATATAATAAAAAAACAGTTTGTTTCTTTTAATAAAAAAACAGAGATAAAAAATTTAATTGTAAAAAGTCCTTCAAATGCAGAAGGAGAAGGAATATATGACATTAAAAATAGATTTAATTTAAATATAGAAAAGACGTTAAAAAAAGGTTCCTTATATCATAAATTTTATGAACAGATTGATTGGCTAGATGATGAGAAGATAGAAAATTTTGATAAAAATTTATTTTTTAATAATGAAATTGCAGAAAATTTTTCTAATGAAGAATTAAATAAAGCGTATTTAAAATTTTTAGAAAGTTTAAAATATCCAAAAATAAAAAATAAATTTCTTAAGTCGTCTTATGATAAATGGGATATTGATAAAATAGAAATTTTAAAAGAAGAGCAATTCATTTTTAGAGATAATGATACTGCTTTTAAAGGGTTTATTGATAGGGTAGTTATTGGATATAAGAATAATATAGTGAAAAATATTGAAATTATAGATTTTAAAAGCGATTTTATAAGTGACAAAAATTTAATTTATGAAAAAGCATTATTTTATAAACCACAAATTGATATTTACACAGAGGCTTTAAGACGTCGTTTCATAAAAAATGATATAAAGATATCTTCAACTTTACTTTTTGTATTTATGGGAGAGGATTATACATATGGCAATAATTAAGATTGATTATAAAAAATTATCAGATGATGCTTTAAGAGGAGTCATTAAAGAATTTATTTTTGAACAAACAATGAATCTTCCAAGTGACATTGATATTGAGATTGAAATTGAAAAAGCAAAAAAAATGTTAGAAAAGGGAAAAGTTGAAATTTTATTTGATGATGAAAAAGAAGAACTGCAAATGATGATACTTTAAAATTGAGAGTGTTAAAGAGAGTGTAAAAAATTAAATATTTAAAAATTCTGAAATTATTTTTCCACCATCTTTTCCACTTTTGGGCCCCATTTTTACGATATAATCTGCATTATTTATAATATCTTCATCATGTTCTATCAGTAGAATTGTATTATCAAAGTTTATAAGAGAATTAAAGCAATCATTTAATTTTTCGACATCAAAAGGATGTAATCCAATGCTTGGTTCATCTAAAATAAAAAGTGTGTGTCCTCTATTTGGTTTTGCAAGTTCTTTTACTAGTTTTAATCTTTGTGCTTCACCACCTGATAATGTGCCTGAAACTTGTCCCAATCTTAAATATCCAATTCCAATTTTATTTGCAAAATAACACATTTCATAAATTTTTTTATGATTTTTAAAAATATCTTTAACTTCATCAAATGTTAAATTTAAAATTTCATATACATTGAGGCCTAAATATTTTACATCTAATGTTTCATCCTTAAATCGTTTTCCTTGGCAAACAGGACAATCAATTGTTGCATCAGGCATAAAACTCATTTCTAATTTTTCTACTCCGGTTCCCTTACAATAGTGACATTTTCCATTTCCAGCATTGTATGAAAAATAAGATGAATTATATCCCCTTATTTTGGCATCAATTGTGTTTGCTAATAATTTTCTAATCTCATCAAAAATTCCTAAAAAAGAAGCAGGAGTTGAACGTACATTTTTTGCTATTGGCTTTTGATCTACAATAAGTACGCGTTCAATTTTTTTTTCTAATATAATTTTATTGTCTAAAAAAGAATATGTAATTTCTTTTTCATTTTGTATTTTTATTTTTCCATTTAATAGGGTACTTGATATAATATCATTTACTAAAGTACTTTTTCCTGCTCCACTTATGCCGATAACGCAATTTATAGAATTAAATAAAAATTTGCATTTAACATTATCTATATTGTGAAGTTTTCCAGTATTAACATATATGTATTTTTTTTCTTGATTTTTTAAATATTCTTTTTCAATGTGAAGTGGGAGTTTTTGTGTTAAATATTTATGAGTAATTGATTTTGATCTTTTTAAAAATGATTTTATATCTGTGTTTTCTACTATTTCTCCGCCATTTTTTCCACCTTCTGGGCCAATTTCTATAATGTGGTCAGCATGCAAAATTGTATCTTTATCATGTTCGATTATGAGCAATGTATTTTCTTGTGATTTTAATTTATCAAAAATTGATAATATTTTTTTATTATCTTCTTTGCAAAGTCCAATACTTGGCTCATCAAAAATATATAAAATGTTTGTAAGAGATGCACCTAAAACTTGGCTTAATCGCAGTCTTTGATATTCCCCTCTAGAGATATCAAGTGCATTTCTATTTAATGAAATGTCTCCAAGACCTATTTCGATTAGTAAAGATAATTTTGAAAATAATTCTTTTAAAATGATATCTGCAATGTCTTTTTTATCACTTTCAAAAATCATGTTTTGTAGTGTCGTAAATAATTCATCTGCAGTAAGTTTTGATAAATCAAAAATATTTTTATCATTTATTTTTACAAGCAATCTTTTTTTTAAGAGTCTACTTCCATTACATTGAGGACAAATATTTCCATTTTTATCTGTTCCTGTTCCTTTACAAATATTACAAACTCCTCGTTTTGAATTAAATGAAAAATCTTCTGGATCTAATTTTAAGGATGAATAACCACAAATTGGACAAGTCATTTTCTTATTGAATATTTTTTCATTAGATTTTGAATCTATAATAATTAACGTATTATCTGTTAATTTTAACGTACTTTCGATAAGCTCTGTTAAAATATCGTCTTGTAAATTTTGAGGAACAAACTCTCCCATAACAAAATCTATATTATGAGATTTAAATCGTTCTAATTCATTTAAAAATTTTGATGGCGAAGCAAATATTCCATCGACTCGTATTAAAGAAAGTTCTAAGTTGATAGCTTTTTCGATTATAGATTGATGAGTCCCTTTTTTCTCGTGTATTATTGGTGCTAAAATTTTTATTCTTTCATTCTTATATTTTTTTATTTCTTTTATAAAATCATTTATTGAAAAAGCTCCAATTTTTTGCTTTGGATGTTTTGGGCAATATTGTTCTCCTATTTTTGAAAATAATAATCTTAAAAAATTATAACATTCGGATACAGTTCCAATAGTTGACAGGGAAGATGGAAGATGTATTTGTTGTCCTAAAAAAATTACTGGTGGAATATTATCAATAGAATCAACACAAGGTTTTTTTAATCCCTTTATAAAGAATCTTGCATATGGGGAAAGACAGTCTATAAAATTCCTTTGTCCTTCTGAAAAAATAATATTTTTTGCAATAGTTGATTTTCCACTTCCAGAAACTCCTACAAGAGAAATCATTTTTTTTAAAGGAATTGTTAAATTGATATTTTTTAAGTTGTGTTCATACGCGTTTTTTATAATAATTTCATCTTTTAATATTGGAGGATTTTCATGTCTAATAGCATCATTTAATTCTTTAAAACTAAATAATTTTTCTTTATCATCTGTTAATGTCCCTTGATTTATAAGGTATCCGCCTTTTTCTCCACCTTCTTCTCCAAGCTTAATTATATAATCTGAACTTTTTATAATTTGTTCATTGTGTTCAACCAGTAAAATTGTATGACCATTTTTAAGTAAAGAATCAAACAGCAAAATTAGTTTATTGATATCTGTAGGATACAATCCAGTTGTCGGCTCATCAAAAATAAAAAGAACATTTTCCCCCGTTTCTTGTGTAAGATAAGGCACAAGTTTTAATCTTTGAGCCTCTCCGCCGGAAAGTTCACTTAATGATTGTCCTAAACGAAGATGAGAAAGTCCAAGTTTATTTAGCATAGCTACTGTGTTGTGTATTTTAAGATTATCATCAAAAAAATCTTTCGCGGTGTCTAATGACATATCTAATACATCACTAATATTTTTTCCTTTATATTCTATATTTAGTATTTTTTCCTTAAATCTTTTTCCAAGACAAACTCTGCAGGGAATATAAATATCTTCTAAAAATTGCATATCTTCTTTTATCGCTCCCATTCCTTTGCATTCAGGACATCTTCCACCATCTACATTGAAGCTAAAATATTTTTTTTGAATATTATTTTCTATTGCATCTTTTGTTTTGGAAAATATATTTCGTATTTCATCAAAAATTTTTGTATAACTTGCAATGTTTGAACGTGGAGCTTTCATTATTGGATTTTGATCTATAAAAAGAACATCAGAAAAATTTTCTAATCCTACAATCTTGTCGCAATTTAAAAAAGTTTTATTTTTTTTAAAAGATTCAAAAGAATGAAATAAGACTTCTGATAAGGTAGTTTTCCCACTTCCAGAAACTCCGACAATTACGTTTAATACATTTATTCCAATAGAAACATCAATGTTTTTTAGATTTCTGGCATTTGCTTTGTAAATAGTAATAAAAGTTTTAGGTTTTCTTTTTTCTCTTATTTTTTTATTTAGTGCAGTTTCGAATTCTAAGCAATTCCATTTTTGTGGTACTCCATTAAAAACAATTTCACCTCCTTTATCTCCTGCCTCTTTGCCAAGCTCTGTTAAGTGTTCACATGAGGAAATAATTTTTGGATCATGTTCAAGAACGGTTACAGTATTGTTTTTGCTTTTTAGTTTATAAATAGTTTTTATTAAATTTTCAGTATCTTTTTTATGAAGTCCAACAGATGGTTCATCTAAAATAAAATGAGTGTTAGATAATGGGGAACCAATCGCAGTAACAAGATTTACTCTTTGAGTTTCTCCTCCCGATAATGTTTTTGCCTGTCTATTTGGGGTTAAATAGGAAAGTCCTAAATTTTCGATAATTTCTAATCTTTCATTTATTTGTTTTATAATTTCTTTTTGTTCGAAAGTTAGATTTTTTTCTGATTTTAAAAAATTATTTATAAAGGTTTTTAATTTTGAACATTCGAAATCTTGAATTTCTGCGAAATCCAGATTATTTATTTTATATAATAAGCTTGTATGGTTTAATTTTTTTCCATTACATTCTGGACAAGTGGTTTCTCTTTGATATCTACTTAGAAGAACGCGAACTTGTAGTTTATATGTCTTTGCTTTTAAATAATTAAAAAAAGCCATAACACCACAAAAATCTCGTTTATCTTCATAATAAATTAAATCTTTTTGTTCTTTTGAAAGTTTAGAAAATGGAATATCAATTGGAATCTTTTTTTTCTTACAAAAATTTAATAGCATTTCCTTTAAGTTTTTTGTGCCATTTGTTTCGAAAATAACGATGGCTCCATCTTTTATCGATAAGTTTTTATTCGGAATTACTAGGTCTAAATCAATATCCAATGTTTTTCCAAAGCCGTTACACTTTGGGCATGCTCCAATAGGATTATTAAAAGAAAAAATTCTTGGTGTGGGTTTAGGAATTTTAAAATCTATACAGGAACACGTTGGTTCTTGAGAATAGGATGATTTTTTTGTTAATGTACTATTTGTAAAATAGAATATATCACATACTCCATTAGCTAATTTATAGGATTGTGAAATATCATCAATTAAACGACTTTCTTTTTCTTGAGAGAAGTTTAGTAATTTATCAATTACTAAAAGAAGACTGCATGAATTTTCATTTTTTATTTCTTCGTTATTATTAAAAAGCGATAGTGTATTTTCGTTAAAGAAACGTGTATATCCAAGAGCTTTTAAGTTGTCTAATGTTTTTTCTTTGTTTTGTTTATTTATTTTTATAGGAGCAATTAAAAGAAAATAAGAAATCACATTGTCATTTTCTTTATTTATAGAAGAGTTACTTTCTAAAATTAGCTTTTTTGATAACGCTGAGGAGGAGAAAAATTCTAATTTTTTTCCACAGATAGGGCAGTATGCGTTAGAAAAGTTTGCAAAAAATATTTTTAGATAATCATCTAAATGGCATAACGTTCCAACGGTTGATCTAGAGTTTTTTATTTTTGTTTTTTGTTTAATAGCAATTGATGGGCGAATATTTTCTATCTTTTCTACTTTTCCATTTTTGGTTGTATTAAAAAATTGTCTTGTATAAGCTGAAAATGTTTGAATATATTTTGCTTGAGATTCTGAATGTATTGTATTAAAGGCTAAGGAAGTTTTTCCAGAACCAGATTTTCCAATAATTAAGTTTACACTATTGTGTGGTAGTTCTAAATCTATATGTTTTAAATTATTTGTATAGGCGTTTGTAATCTTTAAGTTTTTAGGCATAACGCATTATTATATTATAAAGAGGGCAAAAAGCTACAAAGTAAAGGAAATAAAAAAAGAAGCAACAGTGTAATTTTTTTTGATTTTAAACATTGTTTGATGTTACATTATATCGCGTTTTTTGTAATAAAGGAGAAAATTTATGGTGCAAACAAACACATCAAGTAATGTTAATGCAGGCCCCCAAGATTCTGCTACTCAGTCTGACAAAAAAGACTCCCAAGAACAGACTACAAAAAATAACAATCTAGAGACTAATGTAGCCTCTTCCTCCAATCCCTTATTAGATAGCACATTACCGAAAGACCCTGATTCTACATCTGATACATCGGTAGGTTCTGAGAAATCTGAGAAACAAGATGGGAGAGTTGCTCCTAAGGCTACTTCTCCGGCTGAGTCTTCAGTCGCTACTTCTCCTTCTTCTGAGAATGCTACTGAGGCTTCAGTTGTTACTCCTTCTCCTGCCGTAACAAATGAAGGGGGAAATAGCACTGATAGCTTAACCGAAGCAGAGTCTCAAGCTCCGTCTAGGCCGTCTTTCCGGTCACGCATAGAAAAATTTTTTGGTAGGGATGATTTGTCAAAAGCTTTAAAGGCTGTTAGAAAGCAAGGAAGAGACGTTGTTTTTAACGGAAATGATATAACAATTACAACTAATGATGGTAGATCTCTTACTCTTTCTGGCACAAAAAAACTTAGTGAAAATGAAAAAATAAGTTTATGCAATGAGATAGTAAAAAATACTTTTATGGATTTTTTTAAAATGTTAAATGCTGGGGAAAATGCTCCGAATTTTAAGATTTCAAAAATAGAGGGAATTCAACTCCCAATGGCTATTGATTCTAAGGCTTATGGAGTTCCTTTAGCAGAAAATGTTGAGATAAAGAGATGCACTTTTACTAATGGTACATCTTTGGCATTTAAGGGTGAAAATATCACATTTGAAGGATGTACTTTTGGAAATTGCGTCTCTATAACGGTAGCAAATGCTAAAAAGATAACTTTAACCGATTGTAAATTACCAGACACTATTTCTAGTAACTTGATTGGGGACAAGAGGATAATAGGCAGAACAAGAGCTTTAAAGTTTGTCGGGAAAACAGAAGAACTTACATTTCAAAATTCCTATGGTCTTATAGATCAGGAGTTAATAAAAATAGTTGATGCAGAGGGAAAAAAGCAAATAATAGAATTTTTGGATGAAAAAGGTAAGAAGATAGATTATCATGATGTTTTTACTAGGTATAAAGGAAGTCTCTTAAAAAAAGGCAATATGCCAATGGATTTATATAATGCTCTTTTAGCTGAGAGAGGGGCAAAAGATAAAAAGGTTTGTAATGACACTAATGATGCAATCAATTCTCCTGAAGATGGCCTAAAAAGTAAGTATGTTGAAGCACAGGAACGCTTAGAGAAGTTGGAAAAAGAAAAAACAACTATGAGTGATAATCTTAATAAAAAAGGATGGTTTGGGCTTCCTAGTATTCGCGGAAGGTTATCGTATGCATGGTCTAAGTTACGTGGAAAAGGGAAAGAAAGCGATATCAAAGATCAAGGAAGAGTAGTGACAGGAGCTAAAGAAGTCTTAATACGAGCTGAAAATCAAAGAAGAAAGTATGATGCGTATTGTGGCCGACATGATTCCTATAAAAAGGTTGAAGATGTTTCTATAGATCAAACTTCAAAGGATGTACAATTTACTGATGGCACAATCGAAACTCCTGTAGCAAGTTTGGAAAGAAGGGTGGGGTTAACTCCTAGAGAAAAGAAAGCAAGATTAGGGTTTAATTATGAATTTTTAAGTAAACTTTCAGAGAAATTTAAATCTTTAGGAGAGAATGATTCTATAAAGGCGGTTGTGAAAGAAAGATTTGATGCAATAACTAAAAAGATAAATAATATTTTAAAAAATTATAATATATCCAATGGTGAGAAAAATGAGCAAAAGATTAATGAACTTTTGGATGCTATGAGCAAAGTGATGACTCCTGAGGCTTTTGGGGTTATTAAAGGTCAACTTTTTACAAACTCTTCAGAAAAAAAAGCTTGATGTTTTTTTAGTAAAATTAACTTACTAAAAAAATAAAATTAATTAATATATGCTTGTATTTTTTGTTGTTTTTGCCGATAGTAGAAAACATTATGAAAGAAACTGCATTATATCAAAAAATTAAAAAATTAATAGAGATTTCAGATCCTAGTAAATTCCGTTCTTATGATGAACCGTTGGTCGAGGGAAGAACATATCCAAAGCCAAGGAAAACATGGGAAGTCGTGTATACGGTTAAAATTAATGATGGAAATTTAACTTTTAGAGAATCTACTCCTCTTGCATCAATTTATATTGCTGGAGGATATCAATTAAGATCAGCAGATAATCCGCGTTATACAATTGAATTAAGGCCAGAAGGATGGGATGCAATAGAGCTTGTGGATCCTTTTAGGGTAAAAACGGAGCATGCAAATCAAGAATATGAAATTTTAGTTATGGGGGATTTAGCAGTTGATCTTGTACGGCAATTAGAAGATAAGCTTAAAATGTACAATGGACAGGTTAAAGGGGAATTTACGGAAGTTGTAAAAGAGCGTCTTGAATATTTAAAAAAGCATATGCAGGAAACTGATGGTAAATGGAAAAAAAGGGAAGATGCTCAAGCAATGGTATATTCTGCAGATTTATATGATATTACGATAAATGTTTGTAGAGAAAAATCCGGATATTCTGATAATTATTTTGTTTATGCAAAGAAGGGGCAAGTTTCAGTTAAAATTGATGATAGTGCGTTTGTTAGAGAGCTTTATGAGTTAATAGATAAACTTGCGGAAGTTACAGGTCTTATAAATCTAGAAAAGGCATTGGAAGATTTAAAACCCAAAAAAGAAGATGATGAGTGGTCATAAAATAATGCATGATTCTAAGTGCTGAATGAATGTGAAAATTGAATATGTAAATTGAATGTGTAAATAAACTAAATGTTCATCAAAGTTAACTATTATTGAGAAAAATCTATCAATGTTTTAGATTAAAACGTGTTGACACACCTTCGGGGAATAAATTAAAACGTTATGTTTTGTAGTGCCCTTATAAAAAGTTAACATCCTGTAATAAAAGGATATTCTATCTTAAAGTGTCGAAGTCGGGAAAAAAGTTTTGCTTTTCTTCTGATGATTTATTGTCAGAATTAGCAGAATGGGCATTAGATATTTTAAGTTAGTTTTCTTTTAAAATATTTATAATTTATAAAAATTGTTAAGAATATGAAGATAA
>CAZHFA010000020.1:0-13228 GCA_964531865.1 uncultured Bdellovibrionales bacterium | reverse complement strand
CAACTTTAGTCATTGACACAGGATCCGAAGATGTAGAAATAATCATATTAGGACCTGAAAAATTCCCAGAGAATTTATCTGCCTCTTCTAATTTGCCATTTTCTTTTAATGCTTTATCTATTGATATCTTTGATAGAGTATTTTTTACAACTCTACATTGAGCTCCAACTTTTCTTAAAGCCCCCTTTAATTCAGTAACATCAGCAACTGACAATCCATGATAATTTGCACAAATAGCAACTTGTGCATCTTGTAAGGATTGGCTGACAAACTCCACTTCTTTTATCTTATCTGCTTTATTCATTTCAAAACATTCCTTTTAAAAAAAACAATCTTATAAAGATGCTTTAAGACTTGCAACATCTAACGCCACAGAAGGTCCCATAGTTAAAGAAACATAAGCAGACTTTAAATACACTCCCTTACTAGTTGAAGGCTTTGCTTTATAAAGAGCATCAACTAAAGCTTTAATGTTCTCCTGTATTTTTTCAGCTCCAAATGAAGCTTTTCCAACCGCAGAGTGAACAATACCAGCTTTATCTGCCCTATAAGAAGCTCTTCCCTTCTTAAGAGAATCAACCATAGTAGCAACATCATTCGTAACAGTTCCATCTTTAGGAGATGGCATCAATCCCTTTGGCCCTAAGAGTTTTCCTATCTTACCAACTTGAATCATCATATCTGGCGTAGCGACAACTTTATCAAAATCAAGAAATCCCTCTTTGATTTTTTCAACTAAATCATCTGCCCCTACAATATCAGCCCCTGCACTTAACGCCTCTTGAGCCTTATCAGTTTTTGCAAAAACTGCTACACGAACCGTCTTACCAAGACCATTCGGAAGTGCTATACTTCCCCTTATGTTTTGGTCAGCCTTTTTTACATCTACTCCCAAAGAAACTGCAATCTCCACCGTTTCATCAAACTTTGCAGAAGCAAGCTCTGCAGTAAGCTTACAAGCATCTTCTAAAGTATAGAATTTTCCAGCCTCTACCTTCTCTTTTAAATTTTTTATTCTTTTTCCTTTTGCCATATATACACCACTTACATAAAAATTAAATTATTAACTATGCTTTACGGTAATTCCCATACTTCTAGCTGTTCCTGCGACTACTTTACTAGCAGCAACAAGATCAAAGCAGTTAAGATCAGACAATTTTTGTTTTGCGATCTCTTCTACTTGAGCTTCCGTAATGCTTCCTACCTTATCTCTATTTGGTGTACCTGAACCTTTCTGAACAGATGCCATTTTCTTTAATAGGTATGAAACAGGCGGTGTCTTACATTCAAAAGTAAACGACCTATCTTTATAGACAGTAAGAACTACAGGGGTTATTTCTCCCTGATTATTTTGAGTCCTTGCATTAAATTGTTTGCAAAACTCAGGAATATTTACTCCTTGTTGACCCAACACTGGACCAATTGGCGGAGCAGGATTTGCTTTCCCCGCAGGGATTTGCAATTTTATTTTTACTTTAATTTCTTTTGCCATTTTAACATTTCTCCACTTGTACAAAATCAAGTTCAACCGGGGTCGCACGTCCAAAGATACTGATTAAAACTTTTAACTTTCCTTTATCAGGCTTAACTTCCTCAATCGTGCCCGTAAATTCAGCAAAAGGTCCATCAATAACCTTAACATTTTCTCCTTGTTCAAAAGCAATTTTCGAACGAGAGGACGCTCCGCCCTCCTCGACTTGGGTTTTGATAAGGTCAACATCTTCATCTAATAAAGGTGCTGGATCCGAAGCATCCCCCACAAAGCCTGAGATTTTTGGCGTATCTCTTACAAGATGCCATGTGTCTTGATTCAACCGCATCTGAACCAAAATATAACCTGGGAAAAACTTCTTGAGCATTTTTTTCTTTTGCCCCTTTACAACTTCTGTTACAGTTTCCTGCGGAATTCGTATTTCCCCTAAATAATCTTCTAATCCTTTTAATTTAAATCTTTCCTGCAAAGCCTCCTTTGCTTTCTGTTCAAACCCTGAATACGTATGAACAACATACCACTTCAATTCAATCACTTGACTTTTTAACTCTTCTTTCTCTTTTATTTTTTTCTCTCTTTTTTCTCTTCTCTCTTGTTTCTTTAACTCTTTTCCTGAAAGCTTATTATCTACACTAACTCCACACGCTCCATCTTGCTCACATTTACATTCTTCACAATTACAAGACGTAGAATCATGACAATTGCAATCAGCTTCATTACAAACATTAGCAGAATTCTCGTTTTTATCTGTAGTATCCTTAATATTATCCATTATCATACTCAACAAAAAAATTTACTATAAAATCCTCTTAAACTAACATCAACACTATCTAATTTTGATATTTATAATCCCTAAAAAAGAATAAAGCTAATCAATCACACTTGGAATAATAAGATTACTTACATTTCCAAAAACCCAATCAATTATCAAAATCAACACTGCTAACAAAATTACAACCACAATTGCTACAAACGTCGAACGCTTTGTTTCTTCCCAACTAGGAGTACTAACTTTTTTTAACTCCTCATAACTCCCAGACAAAAAACCTGCTGTCTTTTCAAAAATTTTAACCATAGCACTGTCTTTCTTAAAATAAAGCTTAAAAAAAGCTATTAAAAATAATTATTCAAAACTTAAAACTCTATAAATAGACTCCAAGTATATGACCCCGACATAACAACAGCATCACAATTTAACAAAAAATCATATAAAGTGCAACATGATTACCATAAAAAATAAAATTATTTCTCTAATATACCAACTTTTTTAAAAGCTAGATCTATTTTGGAAAAAGTATTTAACCTTTTTCCAAATTTTTTTTCAAGTGCTTTAAAACGATCTATTTGAGTTTGTAAAAATTCATCGCTTTTTGAAGCATCAATAATGACACTTGAAGTTAACTCATCAAAATACAAAACAACATCTCCAGACGGTAAATAATCTATTGCATGAAGTGTGTATTTTAAATTTTTACTTAATTTTTCTATAAGATTACTTATATACAACAACCGTGAAGCCATAATTTGAGAACTATCTATACTAGAATCAAGTCCAGAAACTACGGGTAAAAATTTAAAGCTTTTCTTATTACCTTCAAAGAAATCTCTTTTATTAAAAATAGACAATTTTTTTCCACTCTTAGAAATGACTTCTATCTTACCGTCTTTTAATTTTGATAAATAATATGGAACCTCTTCAATAATTCGTATTGTTATTTTATAAAAATTTTTAAAAGACTCTGGATAAATTTCTACTTTTTTTACGTATGGTAAAGACTCTATATTTTTTTCTATCTCATCTCGCTTAATATACCAATAAAAAATATCTGTCCTTTTTTCAAATTTTTCGAAAATATCATTATTACTTGTTAAATTATTTCCAGTTAAATACAAGGAAACTGAAATATTATTTTTTAAATAAACATAACCAAAAATTATAATGTTTATTAAAAACATTAAATTTATTATAAGTACAATTTTTATTTTCTTTCTCACCACAAAATTCCTTAATTTACATGATAATAACTTCTGGCTCTAATGTTTCCTTGAATTTTTCATAAACTTTTTCTTTCGCTATTTCCATCAGCTCCTTTACGTCACTTGCTGTGGCTTCCATTTTGGGATTAACAATCCAGTTTGCATGCAGAGTAGAAATCGTGGCCCCTCCAACGGAAAGCCCTTTTAATCCAGCCTTATCAATTAACATTCCTGCAAAAGCATTAGGTGGATTTTTAAAAATACACCCTGCAGATGGAAATTTAGGTTGCGTTTTTAATCTATACTCAATATTGTTTTTTATTTTGTCATCTATTTTTTCTAAGCTTTCTTTTGACAACTTAACAATAGCATCAATTATAACGGCATTTTTAGGGATTCCCATATTTTTAACTAATATTTCTAAAGAGTCTTTTTTAAGAATTTCTATTTTCCCATCTTCTCTACAAATTTTTACAGACTTTAAAATATCTGACATTTTTTGTCCAGAAAAACAAGCATCCATAAATACAGCCCCACCAAACTCCGATGGAAGACTACAACCAAACTCAAAACCAGTTAATGAATTTTTTGCAAAGTTTTTTGATAATGATGGCATTAAACTAGAAGCACCTATTTGAAATTCAATATCACTTAAAGATTTTACAAAAGAAAAATTTTCTCCTAATTTTATCACTATATCCTCCATTGGGGCATCATTAAAAAGGAAATTTGAACCATTTCCCAAAATAAAATACGAAATATTATTTTTATAAAATTCTTTCAAAATCAAAGATAATTTCTTTTCATCTTCTACATAAATTAAATTTTTTAACTCTCCTCCAATTCTAAATGTACTTAAATTTTTCCCATATTTTCCTGTTATCTTTTGTATATGCAAATCCTGTAAGATAGAATCAATATTCATCTCATGCCTCTTTTAAATTTTTAATAAATCCTCTCCGATGTTGCATTGTATCACAACTTTTGCCATAATCTGCAAGTCATGGTAATAAGAAGAGATGCTTCAAGATATAGATATAAACCATTCATTGGTTCTAGTCACACTTGGGCAATTAACAACATTTTACAAGAAAAAAATGATATCGCAATACTTGATGTGGGGTGTGCAAAAGGTATCATTGGAAATATTTTAAAAGAACTCAACTTCTCTAATGTTGATGCTGTAGAAATCGATGAACATGCTAGAGAGCTAGCAAAAAATTCTTATAATTTTATTTTCCCCTCTATAGATAGCGTACAAAAAAAATATGATGTTATTTTACTTTTAGATGTGTTAGAACACACAGAATCACCAACTCAATTTCTCAAAAATTTATTAACAAAATTATCTCCATCAGGAAAATTATTATTATCTGTTCCAAATGTAGCTTTCTTACTAGTGCGATTACAACTTTTATTTGGAAATTTTAATTATACCCAAAAAGGCATCCTCGATGTAACACATTTACATTTTTTTACTAAGAAAACTATTTTAAAAATTTTAAGGGACATTAAAGATATAAAGCTATTATCTATAAACGCTTCCACTGCTCCCATAGAGTTTTTTCTAAGTGAAAAAATTACTAATTCTTCCATGTGGAAAATGATTAGCAAATTATTTTTAATCATCACAAATTTTTTTCCAACACTTTTAGGTTATCAACATTTAATCATAATACAAAAGGATGAATAAAAATTTATGTTTGGAATAGGATTTTCTGAACTAATTCTAATTTTAGTTGTTGCACTAATTGTTTTAGGCCCCAATGAACTTCAAAATTTTGCTAAAAAATTAGGACAATTTCTTGCAAAAATAAACAATGTTTCTTCAAATGTAAAAGATTCATTTTCAGAATCTCTATCAATTGATATAAACAAAAGAACAGAGACAAATGATTTTAAGAAAGATGAAAAAAATCAATCCAGACTTTGACTTTTTTTTATCTATTAGATACACTTTCTAGCATTGTGGTGGATATAGCTCAGTTGGTAGAGCCCTGGATTGTGGTTCCAGTTGTCGTGGGTTCGAGCCCCACTATTCACCCCATTTTTTCAAAGTTAGAAAATTATTTCAAAATAATTTTTTCCTTCTTTTTTCCATAAAAATTTATGTTAAGGATCTAATATGTTTTATATAGGCTGTCATTTATCATCATCTAAAGGCTTTCTTGCCATGGGAAAAGAAGCTTTATCAATCGGAGCAAATACATTTCAATTTTTTACGAGAAATCCAAGAGGGGGAAATGCAAAACCTATAGATGTTAAAGATATGGAAGAGTATAACTTATTTGCAAAAAATAATAATTTTGGATCCATTGTAGCACATGCCCCATATACGATGAATGCTTGTGCAAAAGATAAAGGCTTAAGAGATTTTGCAAAAAATATGATGGAAGATGATCTAAACAGACTACAACATATTCGTAATGTAATGTATAATTTTCATCCAGGCAGTCATGTATCTCAAGGCGTTGATGTCGGAACCAATTTTATTTGTCAAATGTTAAATGATGTTTTAAATCCTAAAATTTCCACCTTAGTTTTACTTGAAACAATGTCGGGAAAGGGAAGTGAGATAGGAAGAACTTTTGAAGAAATACAACAAATAATTTCAAATATAAATTTAAAAGAAAAAGTCGGTGTTTGTTTAGATACATGTCACATATATGATGCTGGATATGATATTATAAATAATCTTGATAATATTTTAGAAAATTTTGATAAAACAATTGGGCTTAATAAGTTAAAAGCAATTCATTTAAATGACACAATGAATCCATTTGAATCTCACAAAGATAGACATCAAAAGATTGGAGAAGGATATATAGGGCTAACAACTTTTTCAAAGATAATAAACCATTCCAAGCTCAGAAATTTACCATTTATCTTAGAAACCCCAAACGAATTAGAAGGATACAAGCAAGAAATCAGCACATTAAGAAATTTGTATCAAGATTAGTTCAAAATAGATATTCTTGTTTTAAATTTAAAAATATAAAAATAGTTGTCTACATAAGGCACCTATTTTTATATATACAAAGTCTTTTTATTGTTTAAGAAGTTGCACCTGAGAAGGATATTTTGCAATCATACTTTCTCTAAGCATATCCAATCCTTTTACACCATCACCATTTGATAATGACTCTAAAACCTTAAAAGCAACAACATTAAAATACATTCCATTCTTTGAAATTTTAGTTAGTAAATCTTTTGATTCTCCTTCTTGAGTCCCATTTTCAAAATAATATTTTGCCATAATAACCGCAGAAAGTTCTTTATAAAATCTAAGTTTATCATCTTTTTCTGTATCAAAAGATTGCCAATCAAGCTTCCCCATTTTTGCTTTAAAACTTTCAATATTATTTTTAGACTTATCAAGAAGAGCAGAGTAAAGATTTGTAACTAATTTATAATTATTATCATTAGATAAAATTTTTATAAATTCATCTGCTATTTTATAAGATTCCGTTAATTGCTTTTTTAAATCATTTAAATCTTTTTCTTTAGCTTCAGCTTCTTTTTTCTTTCCTTCATTCTCTTTTTTATATTTATCTATTTGTACTTGTTTTTCTTTTATATCTTTGTTTAATGTAATTACATTTGCATATTGTGAACGAAGCTTTGAAAAAGTATATGCCATCTCCCTATGAGAATTTTCTCTAATATTTGCAAATTTTTCACTTGCAAAATATACACCTGCAACGATGACAACGCACCAAATGATAACTTTTTGCCATTTTTTTATGAACCTAAATAATGGGTCCTCTACAAAAACTTTTTCTATCTCTGAATCCACTACTTCTGGAGTTTGGGCATCATTATTATTTTGATTGTTTTTCATATCGTTTATATTATTTTTCATTTTATTACTCATAATCATTCCTTACAATATTGCTAAAAAAAACTAAACTTTGTATTTAAAATCTTCTGGATTAAGACTCTCCAATAACTCTTCCCATTTATTTTTATCTATTTTTTCAAAAGATAAAGTATTATCTTGAGATTCTTCAACATCATCTTCGTCATTTTCATCTTTTAATTTTTCAACATTACTAAAATCAACTTCACCATCCATCATTCTACCATATGCCCCTGTTGATTTTGCAAAATTTAAAACTCCTTCTGTAACGTATATTGAAGAAGATTCTTTTACAGCTAAAGCAATTGCATCACTTGGTCTTGAATCTATTATATATGTTTTTGAACCATCTGAAATTATAAGTTCTGCATAATAAGTAGAATCCTTTATACTTGTTATCACAATGCGTTCCAATTTAACTGAAAGTGTATCAAAAATATTTGATATCAAATCATGCGTTAAGGGACGTACTAATTCGACATCTTTTAACGCCGTAGCAATTGCAGTAGCTTCAGAAAGCCCAACCCAAATAGGAAGACATCCTTCCCCATCACATTCCTTTAATATAACAACAGGACTTTCCGTATTACGGTCCATAACAAGTCCAACAACAACCATTTCTAATGCTTTTTCTTGTGTCATATTTCCTCTTTATTAGGCCTTTAAAGTTAATCTTGCACTATCAGATATTTTTACATTTACAATATCCCCTAGCTTCAAATCAGAATTTTTTTTCGACCAATCTAAGCTAAAATTTACAGTAATATTTTGAGAGTTAGTTCCTTTGAAACAATCTTTATCTTTTTTTGAAAAACCATCGATCAAAATTTCGCTGTTTTTTCCTACAAAAGATTTTAAAACTCTTGAAGAAACTTCATATTGCTTCTCTTGTAAAAATTTCAATCTTTCTAATTTTTCTTCATAAGAAATCATATCACTTAATTTTAAAGCCTCCGTATTAGGTCGTGGTGAATACACAAAAGAATAGCTATTAGTAAACCCAACTTGATTTATGATATCAACAGTCTCCAAAAATTCCTGCTCAGTTTCTGTTGGAAATCCGACAATAATGTCAGTCGTAAAAGCCATATCAGGAACCTTACTCTTTATTTTTTCTATAAGATTTAAATAATGTTCACGAGAATATCCTCTATTCATAAGGCTTAAAACTCTGTTGTTTCCAGCCTGTAATGGAAGATGAACATGCCTACAAATTTTAGGGTTTGAACAAACAAGAGAAATAAACTCATCTGTAATGTGTTTAGGATGAGGACTTACAAAACGTATTCTTTCTAACCCATCAACTTCAGATATCATTTGAAGTAATTTTTCAAATGTTACATTATCCTCCAAATCACTTCCATAAGAATTGACACACTGCCCCAAAAGCAAGACTTCTTTTGCACCACATGCTACAGATTTTTCTATTTCATCCAAAATTTGGGATGTTGGTCTTGAGACTTCACTACCTCTAGTTTGAGGAACAATACAATAGGCACATCTATTATTACAACCTCTACTTATCGCAATAGAAAACGATAAATCCCCCTTAAAAGGAGGCAATGTTAATGGCAATTCTTCCCACCTTTCTCGGTAAGATATATCACAACAAGACACATCATGCTTAGATCTTTTTTTCACATCTTTAATAAAAGTAGGAATCAACGATAAATTATGAGTCCCAAAAACAAAATCTACACATGGAGCTTCTTTAAAAAGTTCTTCTCCATACTGCTGTGCTACACAGCCACCTACTCCAATAATTAAATCTTTATTTTGCTTTTTTAATGGACTTAATGATGAAAGGACCGCAAGTAACTTTTCTTCAGGTTTTTTTCTTACACTACAAGTATTGATGATAATAAGATCTGCCAATGATGTGGAATCAACACTTTCGTACTCACTTTCCAAAAGACGTTCTATCCTCATAGAATCATATACATTCATCTGGCAACCATATGTTCTAATATATATTTTTTTCTTCATTCTGTTATTTTATTTAATTTGAAAATTCCACTATCCTAATATCAGGCTTATAAAGATTAACGTCACTTCCACTAAAAATTGTCTCTAACTCCATTTCAAATTTTTTCTTACTTTTGGGCATTAGTGAAACGTCTTTTATTTCCAAAAACTCCTCATCCCCAGCCATTTTATCATTTTTAATTTTATTTTTAAATGAAACACCTATAGAAATATCTTTAATTACTTTGTCAGATAAATTTTCAAACTCTCCACTTATCACAAAATAATACTGTAAATTTTTACCCAACGGAGAAACTATTTTTTTGTCAAAATATAAGTTACTCATTCTTAGTACTTCAGATTTTTTTTCATACTCTTCAATGTTCTTAACACTACTTACAGATACAGGATTAGCTTGTTTTTTTAATGCTTCATCTCCCCATAATAATTCTAGCTGAAAATCAATTGCATTTTTTATTTGTGTTGAAATTAAAAATTTCTTTTCTTCTCCCTCTTTAAAAAATTCAGAGCTATCCTTCTTTATTAACTTTGACAAAACATATGCATGTTCATCAACAATTTTCGAATTTTTATCAAGTAATTTCAAATTTATAACGATGTCTTTTACGGGAATATTTACAAAACTTTTGATAACACCAAAAATATAAATTTTATCCCCATCATTTATTTTTTGCAAAACTTCTAAAGAAAAAGTATCATTTCCATCTTTTAGAAAATCATCTCTAACAGCAACATAACCACCGTTTAATCTCGATAAATTACATGATGAAAAAAAACAAATTATAAAAGAAAAAAAACATCTAAAAAAAATATTATTCTTTTTCATCTTCTAAAATATCCCTTTTACTTAATTCCCAATCACCAAGGCTAAAATTCCATATCTCTTCAACATTTTCGTCTTTTACAACATAATAAGGTATTTCATAATATTTTACTAATGACTTTACCGTAGCCTTTTTTGAAGAATCAGAAAAAATAATATCTTCTGTTTTTACCGATACTATTTTCCTCTCTTTATATCTTTTAAAGCTCTCTCTAACATTTTCTAAAGACTCTTTCTTTACAAAAGTTAACGCTTTACTATATGTGCCCCAATAAATGTTATTTTGAAAATCCTTTAACACTTTTGGAAGCAATGCTTGCCTATCCCCTTGTGTAACTCCAATATTTTTATATGAATCAATAAATGGGACAAATACACATGCATTAAACCCCAATATAATAATAAAAGATAACAAAAAAAGATTTTTATTAGATTTTTTCAACATTTAAAGTTCCCTTTTTTTAAATTTTTGAATCATTTCTTTCAGCATAGAAAAATTATTTTTTTCGTTTGGATTATTTATTGCATATTCATAAGATCTAGGGCCAAAAACTCCATTTAAATAAAGCACTGCATCTATCCTATGAATTCTTGGAGAACAAGAATAAAGTTCCCTTGCCCCAAGAGCCGTTGTAGATATTGCAAAGGCAAAGAATAAAACTTTCTGCCACATTTTTAAATCTGCCATACTTTTCCTTAATAAAAAAATCCTAACATGGAGGCCAACCTAAAGTTTTTCCACCAATAATATGAAAATGAAGGTGTTTTACCGTCTGCAAAGCATCTTCACCGTTATTTACCACTAACCTATATCCAGTTTCAGATATTCCTTGTTCAATTGCTATTGTTTTTACCGCCTCAAACATCTTTCCCAATATCTCTAAATCATTTATACTTAAGGAATTTATGTCTGGGATTTCCTTTTTTGGCACTACCAAAATATGAACAGGAGCCACAGGATTTATATCTTTAAAAGCCAAAACAGCATCCGTTTCATAGACTATAGTAGCTGGAATTTCTCTTTTTATTATTTTTGAAAAAATTGTTTCACTCATGTTTTTTATCATAAAGTTAAATACTTAATGAAACAAGAATAAAAATGTAATATAGAAAATTTTTATTTATTATTTTGTAAAAAAAATATAAAAAAAGCGTATCAACCAAGATTCATAATATTTATAAAATCAAGATTGATACGCTCTTTCTTATTTACTAACTAAAGCGTAACTATATTACCACCAAGTAGAAACACCAACTAACCATTTATTAGTAGTATCCTTATCTCTTGTTTCAAAGTCTTTAGCTTGAACAACATCATATCCAACTTGTGCTTTTAAATGCTGTCCCCAGAAATAATAATTTGCAACTACAGAAGCCTGCTTAATATTATCATTTCCTGCACATTCTCCCCAGTACTTACCATCATCACAATCAGAATAACCGTAACGAGTAGCTAATTCTAACTGCTGAGGCAAAACAAAATAACCAGTTTGAACATAGAATCCATTATAATCTGCTGTCTCTTCTGGTCCTTCAGAATCTAATCTATCATAGAAATACTCACCAGCTAAAGAAAAGCCTTTAAATTTTAAGTTAGCATCTGCACTGATTGCTTGAGAAGAGTAAACTTCTTCGAAAGCATTAAAATCAGAATACCCATAAGCAGAACCAACATTTAAAGCCAATTCCTCAGTATTAGCAAGATCACCTTCTTCAAATGGATCCATTTCGCCTAAAATATCTAATCTTGCAAAAGCAAATCCTGCAACATCATTATCGATACCAGGTAAATTTCTTCCTTCATTTACACTATCTCCACCTCTAACTGATCCACCGAATTTTAACTTACCATCTAAGACATCTCCTTGAGCACCAAAACCTTGTTGATACCCTTTAGTCACAACATCAGAAGCAACTGTCCTATCTAAAAACTGCATCTTAGTGATGCTAGTGTTAAATTGTCTTGAAACTTCTGTTTTCCACTGTCCTAAACGAGCTTTTGCATTATCACAAGGTTGCCATTGAATATACGCATCTCTTACAAGATCTCCCGCATCTCCCTCTAAATCAGCTTCAAACTTATAATAAAATTCATTATAAAGAGCTGTTCCATCAATGCCGATTCTTAAATTTGTATTCTCAAAATTGTCCTCATTTTCAGAATTGTCATTATCAACAAACTCATATCTTGTACGAAACTTTGTATAAACTCTAGCAGTAAAACCATCATCAGGAAATTCCACTCTACTTCCCTCGTTCCAATAAATTTTTACTGGCTCCTCTGCCGTATCTTCCTTAGCCAAAGCAAGCTCGTTTCTTGTTACAATACCTTTTTCAACTAAGATATCCTCTAAAGTTTTTGCTTGCAAAGCAAAAGGAACAAGGAGAGATAAAGCCGTTAGCGCTAATATTTTTCGCATACTAATTCTCCAAAAAAAAATTAAAATTAATTAATCTTATAAAAAATTGAACATGAGATATCACACAACAAAAAGATATCTTGCAAAATCAATCTAAAAAAATTAATTTTACAAGACATCTCATCCCACAATCAACGCTTAAAGATTATACTAACAATTTTATTAGTCAATATAAAATCTAAAATTTTTAACTACTATCACCCCAAATTTATTAAACAAGTTAAGTTTTAAACAAGAAAAACGGAGCATAAAAAATAAAAAAACAGACTCTAAAAATACGTTTTATTGATGATTTTATAGGAGCTAATTATGATTCCACAAAATGTAAGAAAAGATTTTACCGTAATAAATGTTGACATCAAAAACCATCCTGAATATATAAAATTACAAAAACGAATTTTTGAGTTGGAAAAACAGGTAAATAACAAAAGGCCTTTTTTATTTTCCAAAAGAAGAACAGACATTAAAAAATAAATATTTTTGTAATTTTTTATTTAATTATCTAAAAACACTGAATTATCTAAAATCATTATAAATTGAGTAAACAAAAATGAAAAAACAATGAAGATGTTAAAAATGCGTGACAGTGAAAGACCTATTGCACAACAAATATTTGGTAGTGATATCAAATCTTTTGTTAAAGCGGCTAAAATTATTGAAGAAAAAATGCA
>CAZHFA010000019.1:0-13425 GCA_964531865.1 uncultured Bdellovibrionales bacterium | reverse complement strand
AGACCGGTTTAATGAGGATGTTGAATTCCTGCGAAAATTCTTAAACGAAGTCGCCCCCCTTACCGCAAGCGTTATGAAGGCCACATAAATGGTAATCCCTTTCTCCACCAACGGAGCAGTTCCTTTCCTGGACGTGATCAGCGCGATCAAACGGAAAGAAATAATAGCACAACTCGAGCATAATGCGCAGATTTTGATTATTGTATGTTTATATTTGTGCATATTTTGCCATTATGTGAGCATTTCACTTCCTTTTTCTTGACTTAACCACTATTATAGATTAGAGTAAAGAGACAGGGAAAGAGAGGTGCTCCTATGTTGTTGTTTTTCAGAGTCGGAAATTATAAGTCGTTCTCGCAAGAGACGACGCTGAACTTGATTCCCACACGGAGCGAGCTGTTTCCGAGCCACGTTCATCATGTTGGAAATGTGGCTGCGGTGGGAACGGCTGTAATTTTTGGAGCCAACACGAGTGGAAAAACCAACCTGGTTACCGCACTAAAAAAAACGCAAGAATATATCACGCAAGGGGTTTTTCAAGACGCGCCGATTCCCTGTGCGATTCCTTTTTTGCTTGACATCGCGAACGAATCGCTGGGAAGCCGATTTGAATATGGCCTTTCTGTGGATGGGCATATTTATTCCTATGGATTTGTTGTCCGCGAAAACGAAGTGTGCGAAGAATGGCTTTTTGAAACAGTCGGTTCTAAGGATGTTCCAATTTTTGAGCGGGCCGTCAAAGACGACAAAATCGTTTTCGAGTTTGGAAAAGAACTCACTAAGACATATTCGCCAGATAAAACCGGTGCTGCGATTTCCAACAAGACTCTGTTTTTGACGACGGTTGGGCAAAAGGATAAAACACTTCTTCCCATTTATCGATGGTTTAAAGATCGACTTACGGTTGTTTCGGCATCCGGTCGGTTTAATCACGTTAATATTGCTGAACAAATTCTTCATGACAAGGAATTTAAGAACTTTATCAATTGGTTACTTCGTGCTTTCGATACCGGCATTGATTCGCTAGTGGTTGAAGACTTGTCGAATCAAATACCTGAAATTATAACTATGGCGCCAGCAGAGTTTCAGTTGAATTATCACAAGGCGAAAGCAAAAGGGGAAAAAGCTAATTTTTCCTGTTACCGTTCCGGTTTGATGCACGAACGGAATGATGGAGAAAAGATTCCGTTTCATATAGATGTAGAATCGGATGGAACACGCCAAATTATTAAATTAGCCCATTTCTTTTATATGGCAAAAGACAGAGAAAGGGTCGTTGTTATCGATGAATTGGATCGAAGCCTTCATTCGGCGCTTACCCGAGGGTTTATCGAACTGTTCAATCGGCTTGCATCGAAATCAGGATTGCATTCACAGCTGATTGTGACTACCCATGACACAAATCTTTTGGACAGTAATTTTTTGAGAAAGGATGAAGTCTGGTTTATGAGTAAGGGAGTAAACGCGGCCAGCTCGTTGACCAGCCTAGCGGAATATAAAACTACGCAGGGCCTGAATTACGAAAAGAGCTATTTGGCGGGACGCTTCGGTGGTATTCCCGATATTGATGAATTGTCAGATTTGTGGAACGTCGAACCGGAATCGGAACCTTCCAAACAAGAAACGGCTCAAACGATGTAAGGAGCGAAAATGGCCCTGACTTCCCATAAAACGAATTTAATGACATCTGTAAATATAGATAGGAAAAGCTGCAGTCTGGTTATTATTTCAGCAGAGGGGCGACGTACAGAGCGGCACTATTTTAAATCGCTTGTCCCCGAGCAAACGAGCCGTATTCATGTTATTTTAACCGAGAACGAGAACAACGAATCATCTCCGGATAGGGTTCTGGAACGATTAAAAGAATATCTTAAGCAAGACATGGCATATGATAAAGACTTGGATTACGCCTGTATCGTTGTTGATGTCGATCAACACGCACAATTAACTAATGCGTGTAAAGAATCCGTCGAATCCGGTTATGAAGCGCTCGTCAGTAATCCGTGTTTCGAGCTTTGGCTTGTCCTTCATCATAGAGATATTACCACGTCGAGAACGACGGCGGCTGATCTTATGGAGATGCTCGATGAAATTTATCATAACGCTCACCGAGGGACTTATAATAAAACAAAATTCGATTTTTCCGTTCTAAAAGGTGGAATTCAGAGGGCAATCGATCGGGCGAAAGAATTGGATACCGATCATCAATGTTTAATTCCCGACAATCCGGGCACGCGGGTTTATCGAGTTGTCGAAAGGATTTTGAACGATTTAAGAGATCCCGATTGAAATGCCCGTAATGAAAAAATTCTCTGTCGAACAACAATTATCTAATGAAATATCAACACCTATTTATAATTAGCCTATCCGTCAAAATTAAAGATAATATAGATAGAAACATACTGCCTCGTCATCCGCAGTATCGTTTAAGACTATATTCACATCGTAAACCAGGATACTTACGAAATTCGTTCGATATTAGTGTTAATCAATACAGATTGGTCTATTTTGCGGCTTATGTAATTTGTTGCGGTTATCATAGACAGCTTATTTTCTAGTGTCGCGCGGGTCCTCCCCGGCGTTCGTTTTGAATATTGGCACATGAACCTCTACACCGTCGAGACAGTCTTTCTTTCTCTGGCGACGTAAAAAATCGGCCAATTCTGCCCCACTTTTTTGACTTTTTGACCTGGCCCCTGCGCCGCGCTGGAATATTCCATTCCGCCCCGTCTTGGAGGGGCGACCTCTTCGCGACCATTCTTCCAGAAAGGAAAATCTTTACCGTGTCAGATGAATTCAATATCGAAATCCGTCCCATCGAATCCGTTCACCCCTATGAAAAGAACCCGCGTATCAATGACAAAGCCATCGATGCGGTGGCGGCGAGTCTTCGGGAATTCGGATTTCGACAGCCTATCGTTGTCGACAGCGACGGGGTCGTCATCGCCGGCCACACCCGACTGAAGGCGGCGCAAAAACTCGGTCTGTCCCATGTTCCGGTCCATACGGCGACCGACCTAACGCCGGAGCAGGTGAAAGCGTACCGGATCGCCGATAATAAATCGGGGGAAATCGCCGAATGGGATTTTGAGATTCTGCCGATTGAGCTGTCGGAACTGCAGGGGGCGGGACTCGATATGTCGGAATTCGGATTTTCCGACAAAGAGCTGGTCAAGCTGCTTGAAACCGATTTGCGGCAGGGCCTGACCGACCCGGACGCGGTGCCGGAACCGCCGGACGAGGCGGTGACGCGCAAAGGGGATCTCTGGCTGCTCGGCGACCATCGGCTTCTCTGCGGTGACAGCGCCAAAGAAGAGGACGTCGACTCTTTGTTAAACGGCGCAACGATTGATATTTGTAACACAGACCCCCCGTATAATGTTCGGGTCGAACCTCGGAGTAATAATGCCATTGCGGCGGGCGTGACCTCTTTTTCGCGCCGAGAGGACCTCCAGTGCGAACGGTCGAAATCCGAACGGGGTAAAAAAGATAAGGAGCGCGTTGGGAAGCAGGAGAGCAAGCCGAAAAAGATGCGGGCGAAGGACAGACCGCTTGAAAACGATTTTATGTCGGACGAGGCGTTTGCCGAAATTCTGGACAAATGGTTCGGCAATATCAGTCGCGTTCTCAAACCCGGCGGCAGCTTTTATATTTGGGGCGGCTATGCGAACCTTGCGAATTATCCTCCGGCGCTGGCGAATAACGGCCTGTATTTCAGCCAATGTATTATTTGGAACAAAATGCACCCCGTTCTGACGCGCAAAGATTTTATGGGCGCTTTTGAGATTGCGTTCTACGGCTGGAAAGAGGGATCGGGACACAAATTCTTCGGACCGAATAATGTCTCTGACCTGTGGGATATCAAAAAAGTCAACCCCCAAAGCATGGTTCATCTTACACAGAAGCCAAACGAATTGGCCGTTCGCGCTTTGCAGTATTCAAGCAAGCCGGGCGATCATGTCTTGGAGCTTTTCGGCGGAAGCGGCTCAACATTAATGGCTTGCGAGCAGACGGGACGCAAATGTTTTGCAATGGAGATCGATACTCTTTACTGTGATGTGATTGTCAAACGCTGGATGGAGTTTACCGGTCGGGAAGCTGTCCGTGTCTCGCCGGACGGCAAAGAGGAGAAATGGTCCGAAATCACCGGCGAAGCATTAAAAAAGGCTGTCAAAAAATAATCTTCGGCGCATTTGTTTTTACGGAAAGATTTTTCGTAATTCTTCTCTTTTAGCGCTTGCTTTCATTGGCAAACAGAGGTAAAGTCGGCTTGCGACGTAATGACAATAGAACGCGAGCAAAAAGGAGAATCCAATGCATGAAAAACATGAATACGCGCCGGGAGAGAAGTTTCTGTTCCGCGGCCTTCCGAACATTCCGGTGGACGAGCCGGTTCCGCTGATCGCCTGCCATGTGACTCGCCCGTGGTGCGAGGCCTGCTGGTTCTACGACATTAAAGCCGATACCTGCCGGGATAACGACGGGTTATTTCCGTGCAACGGGCATCACCGAAAGGATTTACAATTCATCTATTTCGGACTGGACGACGGAACGAACCCGCGAAAGGACGGATAAATGAAGAAGCTGGTCAGGATTAAAAAACTGGAAAACGGCATTACCTTGGACGTCGTCCTGGAGGATGACCATGTTGGTCTCATGGTATCCGGAGACGCGGACGAAATCGCCGCCCACCCGATGGAAGGCCCGGATTGCCTTGAAAAATTATTCGGGAAAGAGAGCGTGGCCGAAGCGCGTCGGGTCCTGGAATTTTGCAAATCCGTTTGGAAACCGACGGACCCCCCGCGCTCTTGACGCGACGGAACAGCTGCGCTCGGCGCAAAACTCTACCAGCTGGGGGAACTCTATGAGCTAATGTTCCACCGCGATTGACCGGCGGTCTATTCAAATGGATAGAATGATGATTTCGCCGTTGTCGCGCCACGTTCGCCCGTGTGGAAAAAATGAATTAAACAAAGCTATAGCTTCAACCTTATTTTATCGCCAAACGTGACGGCGTACTTTTATTGTCAATATCAGACACCGGGAAATGACAATTATTACCGACTCATTATTTTTTAATGCCCTCGTTTGAACCTCTGTTTTACGACTCTTCGCGCTCTTTTTGACTCGATATTTCCGCAAATATTTATTTTTGTAATTCTGAGAAATCTTTGCCATTATTTCCAGAATTAGCTTGATTGATTTTCCATTCCACGGTAACTGTGTGTCATACGAAACGCGAAGGGCGCGTAGAGAAAAAAAAGAAAAAAGGAGAAGGAAAATGAACGACCGGGAATTATTGGTGGAATTGAAGGAGATTTACAAAGCGAAGCTTTTACCGGAGAAAACGACACCCGACGGTGGAACGAAAATGGTTGTTTACAACCACAATTCGGTAGAAGCCGACCGGTTTATCGCGGTGGTCTCCTTGCTCAACCGGCTCGACGCCGACGCCGCACTCGGCAAAATCGCGCGAAATACGGACCTCATTTTCAAGGTCCTTCAAAGCCGCCACTAGAAAAAAGTTTTTCGGGGCGGCATGGAGGCCGCCCTTCATTTCAACCGCAAAACTATAAAGGGGAAAACAATGAAAACCAGCAATTTAGAAAACGCCCGTTTCGACGCCGAGAGCCTTCTGGACTTGATTTACGACTATTTGCCCGAATTTTCGGAGCAATGTAAAAAGGAAGGCGACGACCGATTGCTTCTGGTTCGGGAACTTTTATTCGACGCCTTCGACGTTATTTCGGAAATGGGCCATAAGACCATTAACGAGGTCTTGGCCGGGATGCGCCGGGATTACGCCGACGAAAAAACGGCGGCGCAACGATAGGTTTCATATTTCCGGGGCCGCGACCAACGGCCCCCCTTTCAAAACGAGGAGAAAAATCATGGAAAACGAGTTGAATCTTCCGCTTCCGGTAACGGTCAAAATGACGGGCGAGGACGGGAACGCCTTTGCCATTCTTGGACGGGTTAGCATGGCGCTTCGTCGGGCGGGGTACAAAAAAGAGGTCGTTGATAAATTTATGGCCGATGCGACTTCCGGCGATTACCAAAACTTGCTCGCAACGGTCGCGAAATACGTCGAGATCGAATAGCGAACGCCGCCTCGGGGGGCCGGGCGACCGGCTCCCGAATATTTTTATTTTCCGAAAGGGCCAACGATGAAAAACGTCGAAAATTTATTCTGCCCGAAATGCGGCGCGTCTTACGCCGAAAACCATATAAGCCGCATCGATTACGAACGGCAGCGCTTCGCCGTCCTTTGTACGGTCTGCGATTACGAAAGCGAAACGCCGCTCGGACCGGGGGACGACGCGGGCGCGGCGTTGGCGAAAGCCGTCGAACCGTGGCGGCGCGGGTAATTCGGTCCGTAATGGGACATGGGTAATTCGGTCCATCGCCGACATTCGCCGACGTTGGGCCGTGTGGAAAAAAGCGCTGCGCAACAGCTATAGCTTGAATCATTTTTTTCGGCGCGACACAAACGGCGTACAATAATTCGTGTTTTCTAACGTGCCGACTTATGATAATTTACCGACTCATTAAATGTTCGAGCGAAAAGGGCCAAAAAAACCCCCGGCCTTTTCGGACCGGGGGAAACAACAAATACCATATTTTCTACAACCGCCGTAAACGGCCCGCGTTTGGCGCGTGTCGCGTTCTTTCGGCATCGGCGGGCGTTTATACCCAACCGCTATTTTTTACCACACGGGGCAACGTCTGTTTGCCGCTTTGTTTTTCGCCTATTGAGTCACGTTTCGAATGTTCGCCCGTGTCGCCGCGAAACGGCGAATCGGTATAAACGCCCAAACGACCGCAAGACCGCCCGTTGCGGGGCGGTCTTGCGCGGGGAACCGCCGTTTACGGTTCGGCGTCAAATTTCCGGGCGAGACGGCGGAATTCTTTTTTGATTTCGTCTTGCGGAACCAAATCGGAAAGCCACCCGTACATATGGCCGCCTTTGAGGCGGGCGTAACCCCGGCCCCAACCTAAAAACCCGAAAACCCGTTCGACGTCGGTCGCGCCGACGCCGCCTTTTTTCCAACCGCCGACGGCGGGCGTCGCGGTCCAACGCGGGAGGCGTTTGGTCGTCAACCCCCGTTCGACGATTCCGAGGCACATTTGAATCCACCCCAAAATTTTGACCGGGTTGAGCGAACCGGAAAAAGCCCGAAATTCTATCGTCGGGAGGCGCCGCCCTTCGAGGTTCGAAATATTCAAAATGTAGTAGCGGTCCCGTTTCATCACCCGGCTCGCCTGGGCGGCGGTTTGGTGGTGCCGAAGCCCTTTACAATAGTGGTTCCGTTGGCGGCTTTTCGTTCCGGTCGTCGCGTATATCGCGGTTTCCAAATACGCGACGATTTGAATCAGGCGCCGGATTTGGCGTTCCGGCTGGTTGGCGAACCCGACGTGTACGTGGGTTCCGGCCCCGAGGGCGACCTTGAACCCCTTTTCGTTGAGGTCTTTCAAAACTTCGAAAACCTGGCGAATCCCCGCCTCGCCCCGCAAAATCGGGGAGACGATTTCGCAGGTTATACGGCTGGGCGTGGTCCGCAAAGAAGCGTCGTGGCTGGCGGTCCAGCCTTCCGGCAAAAAGGGGACCTGCGTCCCGTGGTGGTAGCCGCCGACGTTCAACCCGTACCGGGCGGCCTTGTTGCGGTTTACGCTCAATTCAAATTCGCATCCAAAGGTGAAATCGTTCGCGTTCATGGTTCGTCTCCTTGTAAAAAATGGTTTGTTGTTTTTTCGCGGCTGTGTTTCCCAACCGCGTGTGACATTAAGCCGTGGAAACGAAAAAACATCAAGCTAAAAATGGGAATAATTCGGATAATTTCTCAGATTTTTAAAAATAGTTTTCGCGCCGTAAAAAAGGACATATAAGTATATAGAAGGTGGTAATTTCGCGTGTTTGATAAAGTGTAAACGACTCATTAAACATAAAATAAATTATGTGAATAGAGTGCGAAATAATTCTTTCAAACGGCCCCGCAGTTCGCCCCACACGCCCGGCTGATCCCCCCTTTTTCAAGCTGCAGTACACTTAGGCGGCTGGGGCGCACACGGGGCAAATACGGCGGTCTGTTTTTAATCGGAAAAATGGAGGATGAGATGGCGAGAACGATAAATTATCGGACGTATCAAGGGAACGCGACCGCGAACGACCCGACGAGCGAATTGAAATTTTTTATCGACGGCGTACAATCGGGCGCGACGCAAACCGGTTCCGGCTGGCTTATTGATAATTACAGCGGCGAGATCGGCACGACCAACGAGGATATTTTTCCGCGCAATGCGATTTTAGACGCCGATATTGATTATAAAGTTTATACCGATCTCGACGCGGGAACAATAACCATCGTTGAATGGGCGACGGACATTGCGGACCGGATCACCTCCGTTTACGCCATTCCCGCCGCCACGGCGGATCCCGCCCGCAATATTAGCTATCGCTTTGTAATCGAATACACGGTTACCGGCGCGACTGTTATGGCCGAGGCGGTCAATCTGCTCCCCCCGAATCTCAACGCGGCGCCTAACGGCTATGAGTCGATAATACTCTCGTGGACGCAAAATCCGGACGCGAGCGGTTACGAAATCCGGATGGCGGAATCCGAGTCGGGACTCGCCGACGCATCGGTTCAAAGCATTCAGTGGAACGTATCGGGGACGGCGATTGAGTCAATCCCCAACGATTCATGGCGATACTTTCAGATTCGGTCGGTCGGAGACGGCGTCAATTATATTACGTCCGGCTGGTCCGATCCCGCGAGCGCTAAAACGAATAAGATTGTTCGTGTTCTTTTCGGAAATCAGATTGCGCTTCCCGAACGAGCGATTCTTGAAACTTCGCCGGTCCGGCTCGCGGAATTCAACGACCACGCCGAAAACGCTGCGCTGCATTTTCCCAGCGGCGCTTCCGACGGCCAGGTCCCCGTTTGGGACAATGACGGTATTGCGTGGAAATATCCGGTCATTACCGAAACCAACGGCGTCTATACCCTGGAATTTGTCGATTCGCTGTCGTAATAAGTTTCATTACAGCTGGTTATATTAGTGACATTCTATTAATGTCCATAAAAAAACCCGACTATTCCGAGGAATATGCCGGGCATATAACAATTCACCAATTGTTGAAGGCGACAGAGAATGATGATCTGATTTTTCTCGCAATAAAATCACCCCTCTCCATCAATAGATATTCTAATAGCAATCCTTGCGAGTGTCAACATAAAAAGTTGGGAATTTAGAGATTTTTTCGTGTATCCCCTCTTACGGTCACACATCTTCCCAAAATACCTATAAAAAAGCCCGACCAAATCCGTAGAAATGGTCGGGCAAACACACAACTTCATCAGTTTTGAAGAAATTCGGGGTACAAAATTCCTTCCTATCCTTAACGTAAACTACCAAAGTTCACTATATTATATATAGTTCAAATAGATAGACTTGTCAACAAAAAAATAGAAAATTTTCAGTAAAATGGCAATAATAGAATATTTTCCTTTCTTGCTCATATCGAATCAATAAAAAACCCCGACCGATTCCGAAGAACCGGCCGGGGAAACAACAAACCATGATCTTTTACGCGCTACGACTGGTGGGCGACGAACCGTCCTCGGTTCTGCTTGGTAAAGCGGGATTCCTCTCCTTTGATTTTGATCTCGCGGGCGATGGCGGCGTTGAGCGTATTGGCGGGCGTCTTGCCGCCGGTGACCCAATATCCCTTCTCGACCGCCGCCTCGACGATTTCGCGGGCGTTGAGGTCGCCGCCGTATTCGGAAAGGACCCGATGGGCCGCGTCGAGTAAAGTCATCGGACTGCGCGGCTTCCTGCGGAGCGAGACATAAATATCCTCCGTCTCCGATTCCTCCGACCATTCATTCACATTGACTTCGGCCGGCGTTTCTTCGACAGGCTCCGTCCCAAGAATCGTTTCGACAACCTCTTCCGGCTCATCGGGATCGTATTCCCGAACGATCTGTTCTTTTGTTTTGATTCGCGTAATACGCGAGGTCAAGAGTGTTTTGGCGACCCAGCCGCCGTCTTCGTGCGTTGATTCGATCCGAACAGGCGCCTCGCCTTTGGTAAGCCGAGCGATGTAACATTTGCCGATTTTTACGCGTGTCATTGTTCTTCTCCTTATGGATTGTGGAACCGCCCCCTTCTGGAGGGCGGCCGTTAAATAATGGTTTTATTTCATCGAGCGCATCTCTTCGAGCGCTCTGGCGATGTCGTCGTCTTCGAGGTGGCCGAGGAATTTTACCGCCTCGCAAAGATGTTCGTATACGAAAGTCAAATCCCCGTGAAGACCCCAGTTCTTCGGTTCGGTGGTTTGCTGCTCGCGGTGCGCTTCGAGCAGCTCGTCCAGATGGGATACAAGGTTATGAATGTCGATTCGGGTTCGCTGGTACGCTTCGTTGGCCGTTTCGTTTTTCATGGTTCGGTCTCCTTTTTTCGGTTGTTGTTTTACCCGTTTGTTCCTTTCGTTGTGTGACACATTAAGCCGTGAGAATTCAATTCCATCAAGCCCTTTTTTCACAATATGGGAAGAATTCTGGAAAGTTTCTAAAAATGTTTTTTCGGTGGCCGTTTTGGGGAATAACGACTCAGTAATAAGCGCGAAAGGTCCTATTTTATGGGTGAATCGCTCAATATTCGGGCAATGACGCCGGAAGCGCTGGCGCGACTTTTATCGGCGTCCTATCGCCGCAATATCACCATTGAACAGATTACGGAAATTGTCACCGAAGGAGAACTTCTATCGGATTCCGGCACCGTCGATATTTTGGAATTTGCGGCCTATTTACTCAAAGGAGAAAAAAATGAAAACTGACAAACGCGGCGTAATTTATCTGGCGGCCCCCTATTCTTCGCCGGACTCTTATGTCGAATGGTCACGCTATAAAAAGACCTGCAGCGCGGCGGCGCGAATGATGGCGGAAGGGATCGCGGTTTTTTCACCATTGGCCAATACAATCCCGGCGGTCCACTTGGGCGGACTCGATATTGATCACGCCGCGTTCCTCCGAATCGACAAAACTATTCTGGCCCGCTGTGATGAACTTCTTATTTTGGCTCTCGACGGCTGGCGTCAAAGCCGAGGCGTTCAGCAGGAGGCCGCCGAGGCGATTCGTCTTCATTTACCGATTATTCTAGTGAAAGAAAACGAGATCGACGCGCTTCCGGTTCTCTCGAAAGATTCGTGCTTTTACAAACAGTCGACGATTTTATCCTACGGAACATAATCTATGCCGCCGACCAATTTACAGGCGCTCAAGCCGGTTGAGGTTCTGCGCCTCATTAATTCGAGCCGATTCGGCGAGGTTCTCTCCGAACAGCGTCTCCGCCGGCATCGCAACAGCGCCGGATACAGCGTCGGCGATGATCGAACGGTAAATCTGCTCGCCTATATCGGCTACCTGGTCTGGGATCGGTTCTACGGCGAGAAACGACAGCCGGTCGATTACGAGGAGAAAAAACGCCGTATGGCCGAGCGAAGCGCGGATTTAGTCCGCGCCGCACAGGACATTGGCGAATTACCGGCAGTAGTCAATCCCGAACGTAAAGCGAAGGCGATTGAATCGTTCCGGTTCTTTTGTGAAAACTATTTTTCCGAAGCGTTTTATCTGCCGTGGTCGCCGGACCATCTCCGTGTCATTGATAAAATCGAACGCGCCGTCCGAACCGGCGGTTTATTCGCCCTGGCGATGGCTCGCGGGAGCGGAAAAACCCTTCTGTGCCAGACGGGAGTCGTCTGGGCGGCGTTAAGCGGCGCGACGCCTTACGTTTGCCTCATCGCGTCGAGCGCCGACCGCGCCCGCGATCTATTGGAAAACATTAAAATCTGGCTCGAAACCAATGATCGGCTGTTGGAAGATTTTCCGGACGTCTGCTATCCGATTCGAGCGCTGGAACGAATCGTTCACCGTCAGAAAGGTCAAAAATATCAGGGCATTCCGACCCGTCTTGAATGGGCGGCGGACCGTATCGTTCTGCCGACGATTGAAGGTTCGCTTTCATCCGGTGTTGTCATCAGCTGCTCCGGGCTGAAAGGTTCGGATATTCGCGGGCAGAATTTCGCCCGCGCCGACGGTCGGGTTATTCGTCCGTCGCTGATCCTGGTCGACGACCCGCAGACGACCGAATCGGCATGGTCGCCGTCGCAGTCACAGCGGCGGGAGGCGATCCTCGCCGGGGACGTTCTCGGTATGGCGGGGCCGGGGCAAAAGATCGCGGGACTCCTCGCCTGCACGATTATTCGCCCGGACGATATGGCCGACCGAATTTTGAACCGCGATACCCACCCCGAATGGCAGGGCGAGCGGACGAAGCTGGTCAATTCGTTTCCGACGAACGAACGGCTCTGGACGCAATACGCCGAACTTCGTGCCGATTCATTTCGGAACGACGGCGACGGAAGTATCGCAACGGAATTCTATCGAGAACATCGTGAAGAAATGGATGTGGGAGCGGACGTCTCCTGGCCGGAGCGATATAACAGCGACGAGCTGTCGGGTATCCAGCACGCGATGAACCTGCGTCTGCGGGACGAGTCGGCGTTTTTCGCCGAATACCAGAACGAACCGCTGGTCATTGAAGAGGGAGACGAAATGCTCTCGGCGGAGAGCATCGCCGCTAAAACGAACGGCTACGAACGAAACGTCGTTCCGCTCAATTGCCAATATTTGACAGCGTTTATTGACGTACATGAAAAGGTTTTGTATTACATTCTGACCGCATGGGAGAGCGGGTTTTCGGGATACATTATTGACTACGGGACCTGGCCGGACCAAAAGCGCGACTACTTTACCCTGCGTGAAGCGAAACTAACGCTCGCCCAGCAGGCGCCCGGCGGCGGCTTGGAAGCTGCGATATATGCTGGCCTCGACGCGCTGACCGACGAATTGTTTTCGCGGATCATCTATCGCGAGGACGGAATGCGCGTCCACATCGACCGCTGCCTTCTCGACGCGAACTGGGGACAGTCAACGGATATCGTCTACCAATTCTGCCGGCAGTCGAAGTTTACAGCGTCTCTTCTTCCGTCGCACGGCAAATACGTCGGCGCCTCATCACAGCCGTTCGCCGAATACCGCAAAACGCGCGGCGACCGAGTCGGGCATCATTGGCGCATTCCAAACGTTCTCGGCAAGCGGCAGGTCAAACACGCTGTCATCGATACGAATTATTGGAAGAGTTTCGTCCATGCCCGTTTGGCTGTGCTGATGGGTGATCCGGGATGTCTCTCCTTATTCGGTCATGACAGCAAACGCCATCAACTGCTCTCGGAGCATTTGGTCGCGGAATACCGGGTCAAAACGGTCGCCAACGGCCGCACGGTCGACGAGTGGAAATCGCGGGCGAATAATCCCGACAACCATTGGCTCGACTGTCTGGTCGGCGCGGCGGTCGGCGCCT
>CAZHFA010000018.1:0-13678 GCA_964531865.1 uncultured Bdellovibrionales bacterium | reverse complement strand
CAATTACCCCAACATTTACGAACACAATTACCCCAACATTTACGAACACAATTACCCCAACATTTACGAACACAATTACAGCAACATTTACGAACACAATTACAGCAACATTTACGAACACAATTACAGCAACATTTACTCCCACATTAACAAATACAGTAACAAATACATCAACTACATCTCCTACAATTGATGATAAAGAAAGAATTGTCACACCTCAAATAAGTTTAGATAAACCATCAATCGATAAGTATGAGGAAAAAGATATAAAAATAAAATTTGAAAAATTTGATGGTGCTTCATTAAAAAACCCAACTAAAAAAGATGTTCATGCACAATATAAATATTTAATTCATATAAGAAAATTAAAAAGGTTGGGACATAAAGATAAAAACTACCAATTAGGAAGAAAAAAGTTATGTTTTAGAAAATCTAATCATTATACATTTAAAAATTTAGACAAAGGTATTTATTCAATAAGATATAGAGTCATTATCACTAAAAATAATGTAACAAGAAGAACAAAATGGAGTGGAAAAAACTTGATTGTCTTTTAATAGAAAAAAATACATAGGAGAACCGATATTCTCGCTACTACTTAGCCATATCTATCGTTTCTTGATTCTCCTTTTTGGAAAATCCTAACCATTCTAGTGCAGCCCTAAAAGGTGAAATTTTTTGTGCATTTGAAATCAAGTTGTGAATTACACGAGTCTCTGAAAGTATCAATAACTGATCTCTATTGTTCTTTTCTTCTTGAGTTTCAATTCGATTCTTAAACCAATCTTTTTCTTGCTTTAATTCCCCAATCTCTTTTTCCTTTACTTCAAGTAATTTTTTTTGCAATCTTGCATAACTTTGAAGCTTTACTATTTCTTGCCTTAACGTTTCGTTTTCTTGTTCAAGTTTCTTTTTATAAGCTAGCTCATTATTATCTAAATTGATAAAACGTGTTTGCTGATTACTATTTTGAGAATTGATATTTACCTCTTGTTCTTTAAGTCTATTTGAGTTGGTATTTACATCAGAAGAATCAAAGCCATTTTCTAAATGTGCATAATTATCAATGAATGTAGCGGTATTTTTAGACTCTGACTCTAATATAGAATCACTTTTGGGGGCTTGACTTTGAAATACATTATTACTTTGTTGAGAACTCATATCATTTAAATCAGAAAATAAATCACTAATAGATGCCTTGGCAGATTCTGGAAATTTTATAAGACGTGATACACGCGTTTTTTGCTCTTGTTGTTCATGTTTCTGATGAGAAAACACTTGATTTTTATTAGAGTTATCAATATCGCTTGGTTTTGCATATGATTGATTACCACAACTCCTTTTATCACTCATTTGCTTTATATCTCCTGATACATTTTGTGCATGAATCCTTGATGTTTGGCTATCTTCATAATTGTCTAAAGAGCTTATATCAGAGTTTTCTACTTGATTAGATAAAGCTTCACGCCTCTTTCCAAATATACGCTCAATTTCAGACTTGCTGTATAAAACTTGTCCATTAGATAATAATTTTGTTTTTATATAACCAGTCTCGCAAAACCTTGTGAGAATATTACGATCTATACCTGCATAGGCTAATGTTTGAGATTCTGTTAAAAATTCACCTTCATTCATAACGAAAAATTATAATATATCAAAATAATAATTGATAGAGATACAAAAATTTTTTTTCATATTTTTATAAATATTTTGATTAAATATATTTATCTAGCATTTCCTTTATTGTCTCTTTTGGAACTGCTCCAACAATTTGATCTAACATTTCTTTATCTTTAAATAAAATTAAATTTGGAATGCCACGAACATTATATTTATTTGCAAACTCTGTATTATCATTTACATCAACTTTAACAAACTTGATTTTTGTTGCATATTCTTCTGAAAGTTCTTCTATAACAGGACCTAAACTCTTACAAGGTCCACACCAAGGAGCCCAGAAATCCACAAGAACAGGGATTGAAGAAGAGAAAACAGCTTGCTCAAACTCAGAATCAATTATATTTGTAATATTACCAGTCATGTTCTTCCTTTTGATAAAAACGCAAAAAATCTTGGATAGTATATATTCATTGAATTTATTCTGCAATGATTTTTTTAGAAGTTGATTTTTGTATTAAAGTTTTTTTTTATAAATTCCGTTGGTGTAATTAGTTGGAAGGATAAAATGCACACACATTTTTTTCTTCTAAGAAAAAAGTAGCAAAGGTTAGGGTATTCAAAAAAGTTTGACACAAAGAAAGCATAGCGAGGAAAACAGATTTCTTTTGTCCTCTTTTAAAAAATACAACTACCTTATTTTAATATTATATAAAATGAAATGAATTCACTTCTTAAAAAAAGAAGATGCTGGAGTTGTATACAGATCATTTTTTTTTAAGATTGTACTAGCAATGGATTGTTAGGGCGGGTGAGTTCTATCAAGGAGGATATTTATGTCTATAACAATTGGATCCAACATTCAATCTCTTCAGGCTCAAAGAAAGTTGGGAAATGCAACAAGTAAGTTGAGTACATCTTATGAAAGATTGTCATCAGGAATGAGAATAAATAAAGCAAGTGATGATGCTGCTGGTTTAGCAATCGCTGATGCTTTAAAGGCTGACCAACGAGTTGCAGCTGTAGCAATTAGAAATGCAAATGATGGTATTTCTGCTGTAGCAATTGCCGATGCAGCTCTGGGGCAAATTGGTGATGTATTAGCAAGATTGGCTGAGTTATCAGAGCAATCTGCAAACGGTGTATATTCAAATGTTCAGCGTTCTGCTCTACAAAATGAATTTTCATCTCTTGCATCAGAAATTGAACGTATAGCTGTGACTACGGAATTTAACGGTGTAGGGCTTCTTTCTGGTTCTCAGGGAGTTACTTTACAAGTTGGTTTTGATTCTGGGTCGACATCTCAAATCTCATTTAAAAATACGCAAGGTACGTTAACTGCGTTGGGATTGGCTAGTGTAAACTCTTCATCATTAAGTTACTCTATAAATGCTTCAACGACAGATGCATCGCAATCTGCTTCAAGATTTGCGCTTGATGCTGTTAATACTGCAATTACTTCTCTAGCATCTACTAGAGGTGTTCTTGGAGCTACACAATCAAGACTTGAAGTTGCAATTAATAACTTAGAAGTTGCTAAAGAGAATTTTGCTTCTGCTGAAAGCCGAATAAGGGATGTTGATGTTGCTAGTGAAGCTGCTGAGCTTACAAGGTTAGGAATCGTACAACAAGCAGCATCTTCTGTGCTTGCTCAGGCAAACCAACAACCAGGAATAGCATTAACATTATTACAATAATTATGATGTTAAAGCTAAAAGGCAAGAAATATAAAAATGCCTTGAGCAAGGTTGAACTATAAGAAACGCATGTAAAAATATTATGTGCAAGGAAGTAGTTCAACAAAATAAAAAATGATTTATACCTCGCTACTTTCTCTGTGGATGGTGTTAAAAAGAGCATTCTTTTTAACACCATTTTTTTTAAGCAAAAGTTCCCATGACCTGACTAACTGCTACAATGGCCGATGTCTCGGCTTTTAAAATTGAATTGCCTAAAGATATTGGAATTGATGGCACATCTTTTAAAAATTGATATTCATTATTTGAGAAATCTCCTTCAGGACCTATAAAAATAAAAATATTTTTAGATGAAAATTTTATATCTTTTATTTTTATACGTTCTTTTTCTAGTGAGCCATATAAAATTAAATTATCTTTATATGTGCTGTTTATGAAAGTTATTGTATCTTTTAATGATTTAAAGATATTACAATTTGGTATAAAAGTTTGTTTTGATTGCCTTGAAGCTCCTTCAATTATTGATTCCAATCGTTCTCTTTTTTTTTCAACATCCGTTATCTTGAATGGCGTATGTTCTGATATCCAAAAAAATATATTTTTGGTTCCAAGTTCTGTAAGCTTTTCTGCTACAAGTTCATTTTGTGGTGCCTTACAAATAGCAAAACAAATAGTAACCTGTGGAGAGCTTTCTTCTGATATTGATTCTAATGATACTATATTACAGATTAAATCTTTTTTACATTCAAAGATTTCTCCTATTAAAATAAATTTATGGTTTGCAATAATTCTTATAAACTCGCCTGCTTTTATCCTTAAAACATTTTTTAAATGGTGTATATTTTTAGGGGAAATGAATACATTTTCTCCAATACTTGGAGGATTATTAAAATTTTCAAATATTTGTGTTTTTATTTTCATTTTTAAAATGTAAACTAATAAGGAAAATTAACAATTGCTTTTAGTATAGTATCATAAAAAGGAAAATATGCATCCATTACTTTTTTCAATAGGACCGATAAAAATTTATAGTTATGGAGTGATGCTTTTTTTAGCTTTTATTATATCACTCCATGTGGCAAAAAAATTAGCATCTTCGGAAGGAATAGATCCAAAACAATACGAAGATGTGGCAATTTGGGGGCTTTTATTCGGTTTATTAGGTGCAAAATTTTTATATATTTTGACAAGATTAAATGAAATTTTTAGAAATCCAGATGTGATTACAAATTATATAACTAGTGGTTTTGTTTTTTATGGTGCACCACTTGCAGTAATACCATATTTAATTTTAGCAAGAAAGAAATATAAATTTTCAGCATTAAAGTATTTAGATATTTTTTTAGTTGTTCTTCCTCTTGGCCACTCTATAGGAAGAATTGGTTGTTTTTTAGCCGGATGTTGTTATGGAAAGCCGACATCATTACCATGGGGGGTTGTGTTTCATTCTGAGTTGCAGGATCCAAGTTTGTATAATTTGCATCTTCATCCAGTTCAATTGTATGAATCGTTTTTGCTTTTTTGCTTATTCATATTTTTGTATAAAATTTATAAGAGAAAAAGTTTTGGAGGGGAGATTTTTACCCTATATTTTATATTGTATTCCATTATTAGATTTATTATGGAATATTTTAGAGGAGATGGCATTAGGGGATTTGTTATAGAAGGTGTTATTTCTACAAGTCAGTTTATATCAATTATTACTTTTTTTATTGGTATAATTTGTTTTTTTTATTTTAGGAATAATTATAAAAATGAGAATAAAAATTAAGCATAGTATTTTATTATTTATAACTGTTTTTAATATTGTATTTCCAATTTCGTTAATTGCAAATGAAATACAAGATTTTAATAATAAAAGTCCATTTTCAGATGAGGTATATTCCATAATTAAATCTCAAATAGATAAGAAAATAATTGAAAAAAATAGTGCGACTTTTAGTGAAGAAGATTTAGAAAGCGATGAGATGTCAATTTTGAAGAATATTAGTGATGGTTTAAGAAAAGATTTTAAATCGGAAGTTTATAAGATAGAAACAGATTTATCAATTATGCTAGCTTTTTTAGATATTGATGTTGAAAAGTATTTTAAACCTATAAAAGACGGTGTCTTTTTAGATTTTAAAAGAAATAATTTAAATATTTTTGTACAAAAAACAAATGGAAGTTATAAAAGCAGGACTTTAATTTTCCCATATAAAAAAAATGGTATAGCTACAAGTTTTTTAAAAGTGAATGATTCAGGTGGGCTTTTCTTTTTTGTCCCCAATTTTGGAAAAGAAAATATTCAGTCTGTAGTTATGTGTCCTAGAGCTTTAGAAAGGGGAAAGGATTCATCTTTATATTTAAGAGATAATAATTGGATGTTAACAGATGTCTTAGGAATAACTTATTCAAAGTCTTCAATTGTGATTAACGATTTAACAGATGCAAAAATTTCAGCATCCGTAAATTATAGTAAAGATTGTCATTTAAAGAGTGTTTATAATGAAAATGTCGGAAAATTAACATCTGTTGAATCCGAATATGAGTCTTCACGCCAAGGGGCTTTTGAAAAATTTATATCAAAGCCATTTAAATTTCCTTTGCTATTTTCATTATTATCTCAAGTTTCATACCAAAAAGATGATGTTATACAAACAGCGCATAAGCGTGTGGTTTACGAGGTGAAGGATTTTGAGTTAACTCAAGATTTTAAATTTAAACAAAATTTAACTTTAAAAAAAGGAAAATGTTTTATGGTTATTTCAGGGCATCATGCTTTAGCACAGTTGGAGGATTAGTTAAGTTCTTGAAAGTATAAAAAAAGGGTGTCTTTTAAAGTTTATATAGTTAGTGTATTATATGCGAAATTTTTAAATAATAAACATAGGATAGATCTGCAATGAATATGCAAGAATTAAAAGAGTTAATAGATTTTTTAAAAGAAAATGGAGTATCAGAGTTTGAGTCAAATGAGAATGGAAAACTTATAAGATTATCATTGATACCAAATAAATCTATTTATCAAGTAGGAACAGAAAATTTTAAGACTGAGATGATGGTAGAAAATAAATCATTAGGTGAATTGCCAAAACAAAATCATGTGGCTAATGCCGAGGATTTTATTTCTGTAAAATCACCGATTGTTGGTACTTTTTATTCTAAGTCATCACCTGAAGCCGAGCCTTTTGTCAGTTTGGGAACTAAAGTAAAAAAAGGGCAAGTTTTGTGTATTCTTGAAGCCATGAAAGTTATGAATGAAATAACTTCTCCTGTAAATGGAGTCATAGAAGAGGTGTGTACTCAAGATGGAGAAATTGTTGAGTTTGATGAGACAATATTTAAAATAAAAGAAAATTAGAGATGGTTATAAAAAAAGTTTTAGTGGCAAATAGGGGAGAGATTGCTGTAAGAATTATTCGTGCATGTCATGAGTTAGGATTAAAAACAGTTGCTATTTATTCCACGGCTGATTCTCAGGCACTTCACACTAAGCTTGCAGGGGAAAGCGTTTGCATAGGTGGTCCAAAGCCATTAGAGAGTTATCTTAATATTCCAAGTATTATTGCTGTTGCGGAAGCGACTCAAGCTGAAGCTATCCATCCTGGATATGGGTTTTTAAGTGAAAATGCAGAGTTTGCAGAAATTTGTGGAAGTTGTGGTTTTACTTTTATAGGTCCGGCTGTAAGACATATTCGTCTTATGGGTGATAAGGCTAAAGCTAGGAGAATAGCCGAGAAAGCAGGTGTTGCTACTATTCCTGGAGATAGTAGAGGTTTCTTAAATGCAAGTGAAGCACTAGAAGTTGCAAAAAAAATTGGCTTTCCTGTATTGCTAAAGGCATGTGCAGGAGGTGGCGGAAGAGGCATGAAAATAGTAGAGGATGAAGACCATTTTTTACAAGCTTTTAATACAGCTACAAGTGAGGTAAAAAATGCTTTTGGAGATGGAACTTTATTAGTAGAAAAATATTTAGAAAAGGTAAGACATGTTGAAGTTCAGGTGTTAGGAGATAGGTTTGGAAATGTTGTGCATCTTGGAACGAGAGATTGTTCTATGCAAAGGCGATATCAAAAAGTGTTAGAAGAAGCCATGGCTCCTAATTTGCCAGAATCTTTAAGAAAAGAGATTCAAGACTCAGCATTAAAACTTGCAACTTCTGTGAATTATTCTAGCTTAGGAACGATGGAGTTTTTAGTAGATATAAAAAATAATAAATTTTATTTTATTGAAATGAATACGAGATTGCAGGTAGAACATCCTGTGACAGAAATGGTAAGTTCAATAGATTTAGTAAAAGAACAGATAAAATCTTCAGAAGGAAAAGAATTATCTTTTTCTCAAGAGGATATTCATTTTAGTGGACATGCAATTGAGCTAAGAATCAACGCAGAAGATCCAGAGACAAATATGCCATGCCCAGGACTTATCACATCATATCATAACCCAGGGGGCATGGGGGTAAGGGTTGAATCTGCCATTTACCAAGGATATACAATACCACCTTTTTATGATTCTTTAATTGCAAAATTGATAGTTCATGCTAATACAAGGCAAGAGTGTATAAATAAACTTTTAATTGCATTGGATGAATATATGATTGATGGGATAAAAACAAATATGAGTTTATATAAGAGAATATTAACAAATCAAGATTTTAGAGACGTTAATATTCATACAAAATTTTTAGAAGAAAATAAAATATAAAAGATAAGAGGATGTCATGTTAAAAAAGTATATGGTTGTTTTGTGTTTTTTGATGTTTTATTTTGTAAACGATGTCTTTGCAACTTCTATTGGAGCCCCAAAGCTTATAATAAAAAATTCTGAATATAATTTTGGCACGGTCGCTGAGGGGGTAAGTATAACTCATGAGTTTATTGTGGAAAATCAGGGAAACGGGCCATTACATATTAAGCAAATTATTAGTTCTTGTGGTTGTACAGTTGCTGATGTTGATAAAAAAATTTTAGCTCCTAACGAAAGTACAAAACTAAGAGTTATTTTTAAGACAAGTGGTTTTTCTGGAGAAAAATATAAGACAGTAAGATTGTACACAAATGATGTTGGAACTCCGGAAAAAATCTTAACCTTAACGGGGAGTATCGTTTCTGATGTTACAGTTATGCCTTCTAGATTAAATTATGGAACTCAATGGTATAAAAATATAAAGGACGGTATGGCGTTTTTAGATGTTTTAGTTAAAGCAAAGAATAGCGACATAAAAATTTTAGATGTTTTTAGTTCATCTAAATATTTGGATGTAAAAATTTTAGAAAAAGTGCAAGATAACCTAAAATTAAGGGTATTTTTAAAGGACACAATCCCTGTAGGAGAGTTTAGGGATAGAGTAGTTGTGAATTTATCGGGAGCTAGTAAAACTGCAATTGATATTCCAATTTTTGCAAGAATTCAAGGAGATGTTTCTTTAACGCCAATAGCTCTATATTTTGGCACTTTTGATGGTGGAATAAAAGAAAGAGTAGTAAGATTAAATAATTTATCAAATATTCCTTTAAAGGTTACTAAGATTTCTTCTTCGGAGAGTTTTATAAAATATAAATTAGTAGAAAATGAAGCAGGAAAATCGTTTGACATTGTATTAAATATAGATTCAAAAGATGTTGATGAAGATCTTAAGGGAGTTCTTAAAGTTTATACAGATAATCCTAATTATGAAGTCTTAAAACTTGGAGTCTATGGTATGGCTATAAAATAAAATTTTTAAATTTTTTTAAGTAAGATAATTTATATGTTTAAGGTTTTATTTTTTTTATTTTTTCCATGTTTGCTGTTTGCAGATGAGTTTTCAATTTATAATCATAAATTCACGATTGAAAATTTAAAAATAGAGAATATGGAAAATGATTATAGCAATGTTCAGATAGACCATTTTGATAATGAAATTATAAAAAACAAAAATTTAGATTATTATATTTTATCTAAACTGTATAATGAAGTTTTAAAGCAGGATATCTATAAGGCGTGTGATATTAACTGTAATATAGATATTTTTGAGAAAGCTTTCAATGATGGTAAATATGACTTATCTAGTCTTGCATTTTCACTATTTTTGAATAATCCAAATAATGGTGAAAGGTTTATTGTTAAAGAGGAAGAATTTTTATTAGAAAAGAAAGTGGAGGAAAAAGAAAGTTTTTATAAAATGTTATTCTCTATAGGCATTCCTGAATCTGGTAGAAATAATAAAATTTTTTCAAAATATTTTGTTTTTTTATCTATGAAAAATAGTGATTGGGTTTTAGATAATTTGTTAGATTATATTATTAAAAATAAGGATAGTATTGTAAAAGAGTTTGAAAAATTAATTTTAAAAGAAAATATTCATGAAAATTTATTAACTAATATCGAAAATATATTAAATGTTGAAGAAAAGGTTTTAGGTTTTTCCAATAAGCAATATCAAAAAGTTTTAAGTAATTTTAGCCTATTTAAGGATATTTTTTTAGAAATAGAATCTTCTAATGATTTTGAAAAATTAAACAATATTCCATTCAAACAGTATCAAAAAGGAATATTTTATAAATTTTTACAAGAAGTATATACGGAAAAAATATATCTTGTTGTTGATAGTGAAATTAGTAATAAAAATTTTAAAAATGCATTGGCAGCAATCTTGTTAGTTCCAGAAAATATGGTAAGTGAAAAAACTTATGACAAATTATCTTTTATTGTGGAACATGCTGATATAAGCAAAGGCATTTTGAGTGTTGAAAGTATTGAAAAGTTATTAAAAATTACAAAGGAAAATAGTTGGATTATAGCTAAATATATTGAGTTTGAAAAAAAACGAATTGATTACTTGCTAGAAAGAAATTTAAAAAAAGAAATAAATGAAGAAATTTCTTTTTTATTAAAGCTTAATTCTAAAGGAAGTTATCTTAATGATAAAATAAAATTAAAAATTGGAATATTCTATTTTTATAATGGTGATAAAGAAACATCTGATTTCATATTAAGTAATATTGAAAATAAGCTTGCGTATTTTTCTTCTTTTGACGGTATCATGTTTTTTTGTAAAAGATTTTTATGGGTTTTTTTTGCTTTTTTAACAGGGCTTGTTTTTGTATGTTTATTGTCATATAAAATGAAAAATTTTCAAAATGATGGTAAAAAAAATAAACAAAGGAATAATTCAAAAATAGAATTAGGTAATGATTTTCAGATAGAGGATTATGAAAAGAATTTAAAATTTTTTGATTTATCTCTTCATAATGTAACGTTAAATGGTATAAAGACTAATTACAGAAAGAAAATAAAAAAAATTCATCCTGATATTATAGGACGTGAATCGAAGGAATTTTTAGAAGTTCAAAGAAAATATAAGGAAATATTAGAGCAATTTAAAACTTTCAAATAATCTTAGAACTAAAAACGAGAATGTTGAAGCTTCTTTCTTAGTCTTCCAAGTCTTGTTGCAGGCCCTTTGCTTCTTTCTATACAAAATTTTTGAAGGGACTTTAGTAACTCTTCACTTCCACCTTTTGCAAAAGTTTGGGCAAGAGTAATTGAGCTACGTAAATTATTTAAGTATTTTGGAATATCTCTCTTAGCTGTTTCAAATTGTTTTGATTGTCTAAAAATGTTAGCAGCATTATCTGTACTTGCCATTATCACTGCAACTAATGCTTCATTTCTATCTTTTGCTTGTAAGACTAGACTGTTTATTGCTTCTCCTTTTGTTGCTAGAGTTATGGAGTTTTCTACACTTTCTAAAGTAAATGGTTTTACGAGGAAGCCTCTGGTTCCATGTATCATCATATCAAAGACATTATCAATTTCTGGTTGATAAGATGCAGGAATAGCAATCACATCATTTTCCATTTCTAAAAGTTTTGAAATAAAAACATCCATTGGTATTGTTGTTTCTGTAGCATTAAAGATTACGTGTGAAAAATGACGTTGTTCAAGTTTTTCCAATGCAGTTAAATGATCTGGGGCATCGCTAATATTTTCAAAACCAACATTTTTTAAGGCAGATTTTAAGTTATTTCTTTCAGTAGTATCTTTTTCTATTATAAGAAACGTAGCCTTACTTTTTTCTCTGTTTGTCATTCTTAAATCAATTTCAGACATGTTGTATTTGTAGTAATATACTAGTGAAATAAAATTTTTATAAAATATTATCAAAAATTTAATAATATTCTAAACTCTTATTATTTCGGATACTTAATAAAAAATCTTTAAAGGGAAAATAAATATGATAATTCACATTGGATTTCTTGGGGATATTGTAGGAAGAAGTGGCAGAAATTTTGTAAAAAGCAATATTAACTTTATAAAACAACAATATAATTTAGATTTACTTATTGCCAATGGGGAGAATGCTTCTGGAGGGACTGGTTTAGGTGAGAATGAAGCAAAAGATTTAAAAAATGCGGGAATTGATTTAATAACGTTAGGGGATCATTGTTTTTCTAATAGTAGCATTTTTCCTTTATTAAATTCTAAGAAAAATGATTTTTGTATAATGCCAGCAAATCTTGTAAATAAAAAAGATGGAAGAGAATATTTAATATATGATTATAATGGGGTAAAAATAGTGGTTTTTAATCTTTTAGGAAAAGTTTTTATTTCACAAGATGTAAGTGATCCATTTGAAACGTCGAAAAAAATATTAGAAAAAATTTATGATGAAATTATTCCAGATATTATTTTGTTAGATTTCCATGCAGAAGCTACTTCTGAAAAACAAGCAATGGGGTTTTTTTTAGATTCAAAAGTGTCTGTAGTTGTGGGGACGCATACGCATGTGCAGACGGCTGATGAAAAAATATTAAAAGGTGGTACTGCATATATAACAGATGTAGGAATGTGTGGGCCAAGAGATGGTGTTATAGGAATGGATACTAATTGGTCATTAGATAGATTGATGGGAATAAAGGAAAAAGGATATAAATTAAGTTCTAGTAAGTGTTTTATTAGTGGTGTGGTTATTTCTATTGAGAGTAAAACAGGAAAAGCAGTTGATATAAAGCGTTTTCAATTGTTTGAAGATTAAATTAGGGGACACGCACTTTTTTTTATATTCTTTTTGAAATTTTCTTAACATATTGATAAAACTAAGGCTTTTGTATAAATATTTTTTTAATTTTTATTTTTTTATTTTTTTGAATACTTTTAGCCTAAAAATGCTTCTTAGTAATTAGGAAGTTTTTTAAAGTGGTCGATATCTTTTTATATGAGTTTTAAAATTTTTCGATTTATTTTGTTCGGAGAAAAAAATGAAAAAAATAATATTTTTTATGATTGTAGCTTGTGTGTTTGTATCAATATCATTTGCTCAAGATACATTGCCTAGAGATAATGGGATTGTAGCTTATCATCAAGCCCCTGATTATAGAGAAAGTTCATCTAGTCCTTTTAGAATTGCAGCATATATTTTACACCCAATTGGTTGGGTATTTAGAGAGGGGATAGTTAGACCTATTGATTATTTAATATCATCTAACGACATAACAAGAAGCATTTTTGGCTATAGAGATCCATATGATTATAAAGAACCTATGTGCTTTAATTCTACTGTTGATGTAGATTGTAAAAAATATCCTCCGTATAATTATAATACAAACTCGGGATTTGCAAATGATGACGATTGTTCAAATGGAAGATGTCCTTTTGCAAAAAATGATGATCAAAGAAATATTTATTTACCAGATGTTAATTTTGATTTTAATAAAAAGGAACTTAATACATTAGGGAAAGGGAAAGCACGTGTTATTGCGAAATTATTAAAAGAAAAGCCAGGATTAAATATCGTTTTAAATGGTCATACTGATTTTATTGGATCTGATGGATATAATAAAAAACTTGGTATGGATAGAGCTGAAACATTAAAGAAAGAGTTAGTGTCATTAGGTGTTTCTTCAGAAAGAATTTCTACATTAAGTTTTGGAAAGAGTCAGCCTAATTTGAAGGAAAAAGATGATCCAGCAAGGGCTGTGAATCGTCGTGTCGAAATAGGTTTTTAGGTGGCAATTGTGGCGATAAATTAAACAATTCTGGGGGACTTCGCCTCCTCAATGTACTAGAGTACAATTTCGTCGGCTCACCCCTAAAATTCTTAGGTTTCTCATCCACAATTACCACCTAAAAATTTTAGACAAAGCAGTTAGCAGAAAATTTTTAAAAAAAATACCGTTGCAGACTTTCAGCCTGCAAAACTGGGAATAAGAATGCATTACCCTGGGTACGCAATAACCATCCTAATTTTTGTGGGCTGAAAGTCCACAACATAAAACAAAGTAAATAAATTGAAACGAACTTTTTGATTTATCCCCATTTCTGCATGCTGTCATTCCAAATGCCAGTGTGAGTGTCAATAATATTGTTAATAATTTTTTTAATTTTTTCATTTTCTA
>CAZHFA010000017.1:5684-14049 GCA_964531865.1 uncultured Bdellovibrionales bacterium | reverse complement strand
GCATTAGCCTCAAGAAGAGCAACAAATGAAGAACCTGTAGTGTTTACAACAACTGTAGCCCCAATTACCCCCAGAATTCCTTGAATATTATCATCAATATTTTTATCATAAACGACATATGAAGAATAAGTGTTTAACTTATCAACATTAACATGCAATTTTCCTATTTTTAAATTAAATGAACCTGCAATTTTAAACGTGTGCTTCCCAAGAAGCAATTTATCATATTTATTTGTTTGAGAGTTATATTCTATAAAGCAGTGTGCTTTTACTTTTTCTTTTGTTAAATCTGCTAATGAAAAAGATTTAATATCAATTTTATTTGTTTCAATAACAAATATTCCATTTTTTGTGACAACAATTTTATATTCTTCATTTATGTTTTGAAAAACATTGATTGAAGTTTCTTTAAATTCCGCATATAGGGAATCAGTGGTAATAAAGATTAAAAATGATAACAATATTATAAAATTTTTAAGTGCAACCATAAAATTAAAAACGTCATTTTAAGCAATAATATTTAGTTTTTCTTTTTCATTATCTTTCTTTTCTTCCTGCCCATTTGACGTTAGCTTATCTATCTCTTGTTTTTCTTCAGAATCTAGGTCATTTTGCTTTTCATCTTCATTAAGAAAAGGATTTTGAGACGATGATTCATCTGCCAAATCTGAGGAAAAATCGACAGCTTCCTTGGTAAGATCTTCTTTATAAAAAGATTTTTTTAATGTGCTACTTATTGGAAAAGAATTATAATAAACACTTTTTTCAACTTTCATTTTTTAGCCTCCCTGGCAAAAAATAAAAAATTTTTTAAAAAAACATCCTTGTTACTTCTTTATATCGAGTGAAACCATTAAAAAGTTTAATTATTTTTATATTTTTCACAAGATATTATTGGAAAAATAAATTATTCAAAATATTTCAGTGCTTTTTCAAAATTATCATAAAAATCAGAGGCTATTGCTAGTGTATAAACATCAAAGCATTCTAAATCATAATCTTTTAGAATGTTATACATGTTCAATGCAGTACTTCCTGTGGTTATCATGTCATCTATAAAAAGAACTTTTTTATTATGAAAATTATATTTTTTTAAATCTATACAAATTTTAGATTTTTTAATTCTTTTGCTTATAGACAATTCTGATTTTCTTTTATAGTTTTTGGGAAAATTTTTAAAATGAACTAATGTAGAATTATAATTTTTATGATGTAAAAATTGTAAAATTTTAGTTGCTAAAATATTAGTATGTAAAAATCCACGTTGGTAAAGAGAAGACGTGCTAGAAGGAGAAGGAATTATAATATCATGATAAGTATTATCAAAAAATTTTTCATAATGTTCAAGCAAAAGGTTACTAGCAAAAAATAAAAGATTTAATTCATTATTGTACTTCATGTTTTTTATAAAAATACTTGCCAATGTCTTATATTCCCAAAGATATCTTATGCTAGAAAAAGGCATTTCTGTTTGTTGACAATATAAGCAATACTCTTCATTAAAACATTCAAAAGGTCTAAAACAACATTTACATCTATGAATATTGTTTACTTTAAGAGCATTTTTGCAAAATGAACAAATTTTTTCCTCATCTAATATCCTTCCACACACAAGGCAATTAGATGGAACCATGTTTGTAAAGATTTTTTCTATTTTCATCATAATCACCATAATCGTTTATTTTTTTTAAAAGTTGCAGGAACCTTGCATAAATACCCTATTGTGTAATAATTAAAACTTGTTATTTTTATTTGAGGATAGAGTTTGTTATGAAATTTACGATGACTCCACGAGGATATAGAGCACTAAGAGAAGATTTAATAAGGTTAAAAGCAATGCGTCCAGAGCTTGCAAATGCTATTGAGGTGGCAAGAGGACATGGAGATTTATCAGAGAATGCAGATTATGATGCAGCAAAAGAAAAATCTGCAATGACTGAGTCTCAAATTAGAGATTTGGAAGCTAAAATTTCAATGGCGGAAATTATAGATCCAAGAAAATTACAATTTAGCGATAGGGTTGTCTTTGGCGTCACTGTAGAAATTCTTGATGTGGATACGTATGAAAGAAAAAGAATAACAATAGTAGGGGCCGATGAAGCAAATGTAGAAAAAGGACTCATCTCTTATGAAAGTCCTTTGGGAAGAGCTCTTATAGGTAAAGAATTAGGAGATGTTGCAAAGGTAAAGCTCCCTGCTTTTGAAAAAGAGTATTCAGTGGAAGATATCGTTATAGATTACATAGATAATGAAAAATGATTTCAAAAGAAACAATAGATGAAATACAAAAAAAAGTTAGTATAGTAGATATTGTAAGCCAATATGCTGAAGTAAAACATAAGGGAGGGGCATATGTTGCGTGTTGTCCCTTTCATAATGAAAAGACTCCATCTTTTCATATGAGTATCGAGAAAGGTGTTTATCATTGTTTTGGTTGTGGAGCTTCTGGAAATATTTTTTCTTTTCTTATGAAAATATCTGGAATATCTTTTTCTGATGCAGTTATTGAATTAGCAAATAAGTTTAATATTGAAATAAAATATACAAATGAAAAATCACAAGACAATAGTAAAGAAAAAGAATCACTTTATAAAGTAAATGCATTAGCTACTAGATATTTTAATCAATCACTTGTAAAAAATTATGTATTACTAGAGCCATATTTAATAAAAAGAAATATTACTAAAGATATAATAAAAAATTTTCATATAGGATTTTCACCAAGAGAATGGAGCGGACTTTTTAAATTTTTAAAAGATGCAGGTGTCCCAGAAAAGATTATGGAACTTTCTGGATTGTTCTATAGAAATAAAGTTGGAGAGTTTTATGATGCCTTTAGAGGGCGCTTAATTTTCCCTGTTTTAATAATGCAAAAAAAAATTGCAGGGTTTGGAGGAAGAATCATTCCTAGTATTGCAACTAAAGAAGAGTTAGAAAATTCTCCAAAATATTTAAATAGCAGAGAGACACTGATTTATGAGAAATCAAGAATTCTTTATAATTTTTTTAATGCGAGAGAAATTATAAAAAAAGAAAAGTGTCTTTTCCTTGTTGAAGGATATATGGATGTGGTTGGACTTAGTAAAGTAGGAATAAATAATGTTATTGCCACATGTGGAACGGCTCTCACTTTAGATCATGCAACAAAAATTGAAGCATTAAATGTTGATGTTTTTGTTATGTTTGATGCGGATAATGCAGGATATAATGCCGCATCTAAGGCATTTGAAATTTTTTTAAATACAAAAATAAATGCTAGAGCTATATTTTTACCAAATGGAGAAGATCCTGATTCATTAGCTCAAAAACAAGGAGCGGATACATTAAAATTTTTAAAATCATTAAAAACGATATCTCTTTTAGAGGCATATTTTAAGAAACTTTTAAGAGAGGAAGGTATTATATCCATAAAAGAAGCATCTCCCACAATAAAAGAAAAAATTTCTGATAAGATAATGGAGACAATATCAAGAATAAAAAATGAAGTGAAATTGATTGAAATTATAAAAGAAGCTTCTTTTATACTTCAAATTCCTGTAGAAATTTTAAATAAACTTTTAAGGAAATATAGATCTAAGGTTGTTTACTTTAATGACATAAAAAAAGGAAGTGAAAAAGAAGGTGAAAACAAAAAAATAAAAATTTTATCTTTGCCTGGAATTGATAGAGAAATAATAAGCGTGGTATTAAAAGATTTTAATTTTTTAACTGATATATTATTAAATCCACTCCTTTGTAAATCATTATTACCGTATACATTGGAATTTTTAACTTTTTTAGATGATATTTTAAAAAATGATTCTAAGACTGATATAAAAAAAATGCGATTAAAGGATTTTATTTTATCTTATGGAGAAGATTATTTGTCATTATGGAAAGAGCTAAGAAGAGATACAAATAAATTTAATCCTCAAAGTGCCTATGAGCAGTGCCTTGATGTTTTAAAAAAGATAGAAAGAAATACATTGGTAAAAGAATTAGAAGAAAATATCCAACTTACAAAAGATGATGCTGAGCGTTTAACTTTAATTAATAAGCTATTTGAAATAAGAAAATTACAACAATAATTTTTAAATAATATAATTTTATTCTATTGTCTTTAAGTAAGTTTTTGAATAATATCATACGAGTATCTTTTTCTTATTTTTCAAATGCTTTTTTATAAGAAAGTTCAATTTGAGAAGTATTATTTTTTTATCAATTCATTTTTGTTATGAAAGGATTTATATAGTGGTAAAAATTAAGGATGGGAAATCTGTTTTAAAAAATACAAAAAAAAATAAAATAGTTACAATGGTTAAAAATAGGAAGAAAGTATCTGAAATATTAAAAAAGAAAAAATCTAAAATTTTAAAAAATGAGCATAAAACTTTAGAAAAATCTAAATCAAGAGAAAAAACGATTAGTAAGCTAATTAGTAGGGGAAAGAAAAAAGGATTTTTAACAGCAGATGAGCTAACAAATGCATTTAAAGATGATGAGAATATTTCTGATGATCAAATGGATGATATTCTTTCTGCTTTTAGTGATAATGATATAGATTTAGTTTCGGAAGGAGAAGAGTTTTCTTCAGCATCAGATTATGATGCATATGATTTTAGTGTTAAGACTTCAGAAACTACAGATAGTATACTTGGAAAAAATACAGATCCTATCAGATTGTATTTAAAGGAAATGGGAAATGTCGGCCTCCTTACTAGAGAAGGAGAAGTTACCATTGCAAAAAGAATAGAAGAAGGGGAGAAATCAGTAAAACAAGAAGTATTAAGGCAGCCTTTGATTCTTCGCTACATATTAGATATTTTTGAAAAATTAAAAAATTGTGAAATTAGGCCAAGAGATCTTTTTCAAGAAGAAGATGTTGAAGAGATAGAAGATATAGATAGTGATGATATAGCAGAAAAAACGGAAGAAGAGCTAGAGAAGATAAATCAAGAGGAGGAAAATGAAAGAAAGCAACTCTTAAAAAAACAAGGAGTTTTTAAAAATTCTTTTACTGAAATTACAGATATTTTTAATGAGATTTTATCTTCTCGTAAGAAGAATAAAAATACAGATGAGTTGTATAAGAAATATAATAAAGCTGTTTCTAAGGCTACGGGAAAAGTTTTAAATTTTAATCTTAACGCTAAGCAGTTTTTAAATATTAGAGAATATATAAAACAAGAAGGGAAAAATTTAAAAATTATTCGAAAGGATATTAAAAAGTTTGAAAAAGCTTTTGACCTTTCAATTGATGAGTTATTTTCATATACAAATAGTTTGACATCGAATGATGCTGTTGCATTTAAGAAAGTTATAAGGCAATTAAAATTAAAATCTCAAGAAGGAAAAGATTTAGGAGATAAATTAGTAGATTTAAAAAATAAGATAGATCAACTTGAAGGCTTAACTTTAATGGAGTTTGAAGATTTTTCAAAATCTATCAAAGTATTACTAGATGGAGAAATTCATTCATCAGAAGCAAAGAGAGAGCTTGTTGAAGCCAATTTAAGGTTAGTTGTATCAATTGCTAAGAAGTATACTAATAGAGGATTACAATTTTTGGATCTTATTCAAGAAGGTAATATTGGTCTTATGAAAGCTGTAGATAAATTTGAATATCAAAGAGGATTTAAATTTTCTACGTATGCAACATGGTGGATTAGACAAGCAATTACACGTGCCATAGCAGATCAGGCGAGAATCATACGAATTCCAGTTCATATGATTGAAACTATAAATAAGGTCATAAGAACATCAAGATTACTTGTTCAAGAATTAGGAAGAGAAGCTACTCCTGAGGAGCTTGCTAAGAAAATGGATATTCCTCTTGATAAAGTAAGAAAGGTTTTAAAAATTGCCAAAGAGCCTATTTCCTTAGAGACTCCCATAGGAGAAGAAGATGATTCTCATTTAGGAGATTTTATTGAAGATAAAAAAATTCAATGTCCATCTAATGCTGTGGTGAACTCTAATTTACAAGAGCAGACAAGAAAAGTTCTAGAAACTTTAACACCAAGAGAAGAGAAAGTTTTAAGGATGCGTTTTGGAATAGGAGAAAAAAGTGATCATACCTTAGAAGAGGTAGGACAAAATTTTGATGTTACAAGGGAACGTATTAGACAAATTGAGGCGAAGGCTTTAAGAAAACTCCGTCATCCAAGTAGGAGTAAAAAATTAAGAAGTTTTGTTTAATATGTAAAAAAAATAGGATTTATTTATGAAAAATTTTTTTATTTGTTTTATTTTGTTTTTATCTTGTCTTGGATGTGGAAAATATGCTCCCCCAATTCCGCCAGAAAAATTAGCTCCAAAGCCTGTTTCAAATATAGAGGCAGTTACGTATGAGCGAGGAGTCGCTTTAACATGGGTAGGAAGCACAAAAGATATTCGTTCAAAAGAATTAAAAAGTATGGACGGTTATTATGTTGAAAGGGGATGTGTAGAGGGAGAGGATGAGTACAATGGTACTGCGAATGATATGGCACAAGTTGAATTTGAGATTTTGTCTATAGTTAATGATAATCAAATAGAAACTAGAGAATATTTAAGAAAAGAAGCTTTAAAGAAGGGGTTATCTGCAAGACGTGTGAAAGTTCCACAAGAAAAATTAAAGTTTAATTATCTTGATGAAACAATAATAAATGGCAAAACATGTTTTTACAAAATAACGCCTTTTAATCAGGATAACGTAAGAGGGGAAGCAAGCAACCTTATAAAGGTAAGATTTATTGGTGAAAAAAGTTCAGTCATAATTTTAAGGGGAAAAAAGGCTCAGAGTAATGCAGTGATGTATGAGAACTAATTTTTAATGGAGGAGAGAAAATAGAAATGTTTAATGGAATTTTTTCTGCTATTGTTACTCCTTTTTCTAAAGATTTAAATGATGTTGATTATGATTCTTTGGAAAATTTAATTTCATATCAACTTGAAAATAAAATTTCTGGCATTGTTGTTTGTGGTTCTACTGGAGAAGCGGCAACTCTTACAACTGAAGAATATTTTAATGTACTAAAGTTTGCAAAAGAAAAAATAAATGATTCTTGTAAGATAATTGCGGGAATTGGAACGAATTGTACAAAATTAGCTTGTGATGTTGCAAAAAAAATTGCTCCTTTAAAATATGATGGATTATTGGTTGTTTCTCCTGCTTATAACAAACCATCTCAAGAAGGAATATATCAGCATATTGTAAGTATTAGTAAAGCTTCGACTACCCCAATAATTGCTTATAATGTTCCTGGAAGAACAGTTTCAAATATTTTGCCACAAACTGTTAAGAAATTAACAGATGATGGAATTATTGTGGCACTAAAAGAAGCGTCTGGAAATTTTGCTCAATTAAATGAAACTCTTTTTTTAACAAGAGAAAAAATTGATATTTTACTAGGTGAAGATGCTTTTATATGTCCAGCCTTATTATTAGGTGCAAAAGGAGGGATTAGTGTGGTTTCTAATATTCTTCCAAAAGAAATGATGAAGCTTTATTCATTAACACAAGAAAACGACGTTCAATCCGCTAGTAATATGCATTTTCATCTTTTACCAATAATAAATGCGTTATTTTCAGAATCTAATCCAGTTCCAATTAAGTATGCACTTTATAAAAAAGGAATTATAAAACATTATGGACTGCGATTACCTTTACTAGAAGCAAGTCAAAAAACACAAGATATTTTAGATAGCCTAATAAAATAATTATTTTTATGATTAAAAAAAGAGATAACTCTAAAATATTATCTCTTTTTTTCTTATGTTTTTAAGATCTAATTTTCTGAAATTTTCATAAGTGTTGTAAATTGGTCTTCTTTTAAAGCAGCACCTCCTACTAATGCTCCTGCAACCAAGGGAACTCTTATAATTTCTTCATAATTATCTGGTTTTACACTTCCACCGTATAAAATAGGAGGACAAGTGTTTCCAGTCTTTTCTTGCCAATAAGTTGCAATAAAGTTATGAGTTTCTTTTATTTCAGTAGTTGTTGCTACTTTTCCGGTTCCGATTGCCCAAACAGGTTCATAGGCAATAATAAGATTTTCATCTTTTTTATTTCCTAACAATGAAATCAAAGCATTCATTTGTTCTGCTAAAACTTTATTGGTATTTCCACTTTCTCTAGCTTCAAGCTTTTCACCAATGCAAAAAATTGTAATTAAATTGGCATTCAAACCTGCCATTGTTCTTTTAGCAACAAGCTCAGAAGATTCGTTAAAAATATTTCTTCTTTCGGAATGTCCTGTAATTGTAAAATCTGCATTAATTGCCTTTAACATTGGAATTGATATTTCTCCAGTAAAAGCTCCTTTTTCTTCAAAAAAACAATTTTGCGCACCCAAACTTAAATCTTTTAATTCTGATAAATAAACAAAGGGCGGACAAATAA
>CAZHFA010000017.1:0-5674 GCA_964531865.1 uncultured Bdellovibrionales bacterium | reverse complement strand
CAACAAGAAGAGAAGTATCATTAACAGCTTTTTTTGTTTGAGATATATTAACACTTGCTGGGGCTACACCAACAACAGTTTTTAATCCTTTAGAAGCTTCAGCAAACTTTTTAGCTAGTGATATAGACTCTTCTTCTGTTAGATTCATTTTCCAGTTTGCAAAAAGATATCGTTGATTCATAAAAAAATCCTTTTAATAAAAATAGAAAAAAATAAACGAGTATTCTTATACGAATACTCGTTTAAAAGACATTTTAAATTAAGCAATTAATTTACAAACATCAATCATTCTTGAAGAGAAGCCCATTTCATTGTCATACCAAGCAACAACTTTTACCATTCTCTTTTCCATAACCATAGTACAAAGTGAATCAACAGTTGATGAATTTGTACATCCTGTAAAATCAATAGAAACTAAAGGTTCTGTACAGAATCCTAAAACTCCTTTTAACTCACCATTTGCAGCTTTCTCTAATTCAGCATTTACCTCTTCAACAGTAACATCTTTTTCTACTTCACATACAAGATCTACTACTGAAACATCTGGAGTAGGAACACGCATTGCAAAACCATCAATTTTTCCTTTTAGTTCTGGAAGAACTAAAGCAACAGCTTTTGCAGCTCCAGTTGTCGTTGGAATCATTGATAAACAAGCTGCTCTAGCTCTTCTTAAGTCTTTATGAGGAAGATCTAAGATTCTTTGATCATTTGTATATGCATGAATCGTTGTCATTGTTCCGCGAATAATTCCAAACTTTTCAGATAAAACTTTTGCAACAGGTGCAAGACAGTTAGTCGTGCATGAAGCATTACTAATTACATCATGTTTTGCTGCATCATAAGCTTTTTGATTTACACCATATACGATAGTAAAATCTGGCTCTTTTCCTGGAGCAGAAATAATTACTTTCTTTGCTCCTGCAGTTATATGTTTAGCTGCATCATCTCTTTTTGTGAATAATCCTGTACATTCCATAACAACTTGAACATTTAATTTTGCCCATGGAAGATTTATTGGATCTCTTTCTGATGTTATTTGAATCTTATCTCCATTTACGATTAAGCAATTATCTTCTGCTTTTACATCAGCTTCAAATGTTCCATGAACTGAATCATGTTTTAAAAGATGAGCTAAAGTTTTTGCATCAGTTAAATCATTGATAGCAAGTACTTTTATAGTTTTGTCTTGTCCTGTTTTGTAAATTTGACGTAATACATTTCTTCCTATTCTTCCGAATCCGTTAATAGCAACATTAATGCTCATAATACACTCCTAAATAATTAAAAAAATAAATTTAATCTATTTTATATATAAAACAATGGTTTTTTTTCTTACCATTCTCTTACCTTATTATATTTGTATTATGAAATCCTAACAAGAGGAAAAATTTTTATGATTCTTTTTTCAATGCTTCCGCCTGATAATAAGCAATTAATGGATCTAACATAAGATCTACATCTCCAGCCATTAAAGCATCCAGATTATGAATAGAATAATTAATCCTATGATCCGTTACTCTTGATTGAGGATAATTATATGTTCTAATTTTTTCAGAACGATCTCCAGTACCAACTTGAGATTTTCTATCTGCAGATCTTTCATCTGAAGCTTCTTGTTGTTTCTTTTCTAAGATTCTTGCCCTTAAAACACGCATCCCTTTTTCTTTATTTTTAAATTGTGATTTTTCATCTTGCATAGCTACAACAATCCCTGTAGGAATGTGAGTGATTCTTACAGCAGAATCTGTCGTATTTACACATTGTCCTCCAGGGCCTCCTGCACGATATACATCTATTCTTAAATCTTTTTCATTTATGTCCACATCAACTTCCTCAGCCTCTGGCAAAACTGCGACTGTGCATGTTGAAGTGTGAACTCTTCCCTGAGATTCTGTAACTGGAACTCTTTGGACCCTATGAACGCCACTTTCATATTTTAATTTACTGTATGCACCATTTCCTGTAACCATTGCTATAACTTCTTTATATCCACCTGTGCCAGATTCTGACATGCTCATTATCTCAATTTTCCAATTTAAATTTTCAATATAACGTGTATACATTCTGAATAAATCACCTGCAAAAATTGAAGCTTCATCACCTCCAGCACCTGCTCTAATTTCTAAGATTACATTTTTATCATCGTTAGGATCTCTTGGTAAAAGTAAAATTTTTAATTCTTGTTCTAAGCACGGAAGTTGTGTTTGTAATGATTTTAGCTCCTCTTTAGCAAGTTCTACGATTTCTGGTTCTTCATTTTCATAAATGATATCTTTGTTTCCTTTTATTTCTGACAATACTTGTTTGTACTTTCTAAATACAAGAACAATTTTTTCCATATTTTTATATTCTCTTGAAAGCTTTTCAAAAGAGTCTCTATTTTGCAAAACTTCTGGAGATGAAAGTTCTCTTGATAACTCTTCATACCTTTGTTCAACTTCTTCTAATTTACTAAACATAATTATTTTCCTTTTTTTGTTACTTAATAATCGATTTTAATTTTTATTTTGATTTTATATTTTTTATATTTAGCTAACTTTCAGCTAATCGTAATGCTTCTGTAAATATTTGAGGGCGGTAAGAGGTTATTTTTTTATTTAATCTTGAAGGATGAATCCTATTTGATAGCAAGACTATTGACAAGTCTTTTTCTGGATCAATCCATAAAGAACATCCTGTTAGTGAATTTATTCCTATTGCTTGATTAGAAAATCCGCAATTTATCATGCCATTTTCTTTTGTTGCTTTTTCCCAAATGTATGGAGAATTTTCTGTATCAATTCCTAAAAATTCTTTAGTAACACTTTTATCAAATATTAAGCTTTCATCATTTATCGCTTTTAAGATTTCATTTGAGAATATAAAAATATCTTTCATACATGAAAAAAGCCCTGAATTTCCCGCAATTCCTCCCATTGCCCAAGCATTATCATTTTGTACTTCTCCGCATAATATTTTTTTTCTCCACTCGCAATTTTCTGTAGGAGCAATAGATTCTGTAATGGGTGAAAGTTTTTTTGAACGAAGTAATGATAAATCTATAAAACCAGTACTTGTAAGATTTAAAGGATTTGCAATCTCTTTAAAAAATGCTTTATCTAGAGAGCTTCCGGTTAATACTTCAATTAAAAATCCTAATAGGATAATTGCTACTTCGCTATGATAAACTTTTCCATTTGGTTGTGTTTTTAAATTACTTCTAACAATGGAGTTTAGAACATATTCTTTTGCCCCTCTACTTGCTAACATTCCTATGCGTGTCCCCAAACTATTTTGTAAAACTTCTTCATAGAACGGATATGTTGCCACAAGTCCAGATTGTGATGTGAGTAAATTTCTTATAGAGATTAGTGATTTTCCATTTACACTAAACCCCTGTATATATCGGCTAATTAAATCATCAATAGAACATTTTTCTTCCATTACTAATCGTATTAAAATGCTTGCTGTACAAAAAATGCTGGTGATTTCTCCTAAATCAAATATTGTATCCTCTTTCATAGAAGAGTTTTGAGATGTATTTTCACTTTCTTGGCTTAACCTATTTCCAAAGGCTTTACAAAAATAAAAATTTGATTTTTTATTTTCAATACCTACGACACATCCAGGAAACGCCCCTGCATGTAATGCTTTGTCTAAAACTTCTAAAAATTTGATTGTATCTTTTTTTGATATATTTTCTTTAGATTCCTCAGTCATTTCAATTTTTTTTAATATTTCTTTTTTCATAAAGTTTTTATTATAACAAAAAACATTTTAAATTTTAACAAAATATATACATTCTTGCAAAACTTGAAAAATTTAAATTAAATCGGGTTAAAAAACTTTTTTAAATTTCCTTGAAAAACTTTATTTTAATGTACATACATATAAAAGTTGTGAGTTTTAGATAAATTTTCAACATTGTATGGCAAATGATATGGAAATGAGATGCCTTTCTTGTGTGTACTAAAAGTTTGGTAGCTTTTTATATTTTTATCAATTTTTATACAATATAAGAAAAAAATGTAAAAGATATTATTATTGGAGGAAGTAATGACTAATATTAGACCGTTACAAGACCGTCTTATCGTAAGACGTCTTGATAGTGAAGAAAAAACTGCTGGTGGACTTTATATTCCAGATTCTGCAAAAGAAAAACCTCAACAAGGTCAAGTCGTAGCAGTAGGAAAAGGAAAAGTAAAAGAGAATGGGGAAGTCCAGCCAATGGATGTTAAAAAAGGAAATAAGATTCTTTTTGGAAAATATTCTGGAACTGAAATCAAGCTTGATGGTGAAGACCTTTTAATCATGCGTGAAGATGAAGTTTTAGGTATTATTGAATAATTTTCTAGGTAAGAAATTTTTATAAAGGATATATATATGGCTAAGGAATTAAATTTTGGTTTAGAAGCTAGAGAGCAAATTCTTAAAGGAGTAAAAAAACTAGCTGATACTGTTCGTGTAACTATGGGACCTAGAGGTCGTAATGTAGTTATCGAAAAAAGTTTTGGTGCACCGCTAATAACAAAAGATGGTGTTACTGTTGCTAAAGAAGTTGAGCTTGAAGATAAATTAGAAAATATGGGAGCTCAAATGGTAAAAGAAGTAGCATCAAAAACTTCAGACAACGCAGGAGATGGAACTACTACTGCTACGGTTTTGGCAGATGCTATTTATAGGGAAGGATTAAAATTAGTAACAGCAGGACATGATCCTATGTGCTTAAAACGTGGAATTGATTGTGCTGTACAAACAGTAATAGAAGAATTAAAAAAACAAAGTAAACCAACAAAAGGTAAAGATGATATTGCAAAGGTTGGAACTATTTCTGCTAATGCTGATAAAGAAATTGGAGAAATTATTGCAGAAGCAATGGAAAAAGTTGGAAAAGAAGGAGTTATTACTGTTGAAGAAGCAAAAGGCTTGGAAACTACTTTAGAAGTAGTTGAAGGAATGCAGTTTGATAGAGGATATCTTTCTCCATATTTTGTAACTAATGCTGAAAGAATGGAAGCTGAAATTGATAATCCATTTATTTTGATTCATGACAAAAAGATTTCAAATATGAAAGATCTTTTGCCAGTACTAGAGCAAGTAGCAAAATCAGGTCGTCCACTTTTGATTATTGCAGAAGAGGTTGAAGGAGAGGCGTTAGCAACATTAGTTGTTAACAAGATTCGTGGAACATTAAATGTTTGTGCTGTTAAAGCTCCAGGATTTGGAGATAGAAGAAAAGCAATGCTTGAAGATATCGCAACGTTGACTGGTGGTGAGTGTGTTAGTGAAGATTGTGGTGTTAAGCTTGAAGCTGTTACGCTAGATCAATTAGGAAAGGCTAAGAGAATTGTGGTAACAAAAGACAATACTACAATTATTGATGGGGCAGGAGATAAAAAAGCTATTGAAGCTAGAGTAAAACAAATTAGAGTACAAATAGAAGAAAGTACTTCAAGTTATGATAAAGAAAAGCTTCAAGAAAGACTTGCTAAATTAGTAGGTGGAGTTGCCGTAGTAAATGTTGGTGCAGCTACAGAAGTTGAAATGAAAGAGAAAAAAGCTAGAGTAGAAGATGCTCTTCATGCTACTCGTGCTGCTGTTGAAGAAGGAATTGTTCCTGGGGGGGGAGTTGCCTATATTAGGACATTAGATAAAGTTGATGCTATTAAATTAGATAATGAAGAAGAAATGTTTG
>CAZHFA010000016.1:0-14411 GCA_964531865.1 uncultured Bdellovibrionales bacterium | reverse complement strand
ATAAAATACGACAATGTCGAAATTACGGGATCTGTCGCACTTGAAAATTTATCCATTTTTTCAAAAAAATCAAATAATAAAAATAGAGTTGTTAATGCTGTTAGCATTAAGCCTAATGTTCTTAAAAAATGTTTTAATAAATATTTATGTATAATTTTCATAAATTAAATTTTATTAACCTTTTTTATTTTTTTTAAAAAACTTGCAATTGACTCTATAAAATGTGCAGTAGATTGCCATTTTTCAGAATTCATTTTTCCTAATAATACTGCGGTAAGAATTCCCATCACAATATTGGGAATCCAAAGAGCAAGATATGGGTTTATAGAACCTTTTTCTGCAATTGCCATTCCTATAGATAAAAATCCAAAATAAGTTATAAATACAAAAATTCCTATAATAGAAGAAAGTCCTGCCCCCCATGCTTTTTGTGCTCTTGGAGGTTGTATTCCAAGAGGCATTGCAATTAAGGATAAAATTAAGCATGCAATAGGCATAGAAAAACGTTTTCCAATTTCTAAGTCTAATCTGGCAATTCGTTTTATAAATTCTTTAAAAGAAATTTCTTCTTCCGCGCCTTCTACGGTAGGAAGCAAGGGGATCATGGTTTCATTTTTTATGTCTGTATTCTTAATATTTAATGTCTTTTTAAAAATATCAAAAGATTTCCTATATTGTCCTTTTTGCATTTCTAACTCTTCTAATGACATTTTTTTGCTTTCTCTACCTTGTATTTTTGCATCAGGATCATATATTTGATCAGCATTTATAACAATTCTATTAGTATCAAAATGGGTGATTGCATAATTTTTTTTATCTTTTTCATGAATATCACCATCATTTAGTTTTATGATGATTCTTTGATTCTTATCATCTGAGATTATTTGTCCAATAGATGATATAACAAATCTTTTTTGCTCAGTTCTATCATCTTGAATGATAACTTTTTTTAAATCTCCAGTAGTATGATTTATATTTTCTGAATATACAGTAAGTTTCCCTAATTTATTAAACATTGCTTCATCAAGCCCTGCAGTGCTTTTTGATCTGGCTATCTCGTATAGAACTAGTGCTAATTTTTTATTACCCCAAGGACTTAGATAGATTGATATAAAAAGTCCAATAATAGATATAATAATTCCGAAAACAAAAACAGCTTTACTTAAAGAGATAAGACTTATTCCACTGGCTCGCATAACGACAATTTCTGAATCACCAGAAAGCCTTGCAAATGCCAGCATCACCCCAAGAAGTGCAGACATAGGGATAGCAATTTCTAAAAAAGTAGGAATAACGGCTATAAAAATTGTTGCAATTTGTGAAAAGACTAAGCCCTTGTTCACAATTAACGATGTAAGTTGGATAAGTCTAACCGTTAAAAGGATGGCTGTAAAAGAAAGTAAGCTTATGGCAAAATATGACAAAACCTCTTTTAAAATATATCTATCAAGTAATTTCATATAATCATTTACGGTAAGATTAAACTTTCATGAAATAAAAAACCTATACCAAAACTAAAGAGCGATAAAAATTTTTATCGCTCTTAGTTATAAAAACAATGAAATCAAAAAAATTAAGAAAACAATTGCTGACTTTTCTTTTGTCTGGCATTCTCTTTTCTTACTTTTTTTTCTGATTCTTTTCGTTTTCTTTTCCTTTTTTCGCAAGGTTTTTCAAAATAACGACGTGATTTTAATTCTTTAAATAAGCCTTCTTTTATAAGCTTTCTTTTTAAAATTTTCATCGCTTTTTCCATTCCATGTTCTACTATTACTTCAAGTGCAGCTTCACTTTTTGATTCTACAGTAGCTGGAATTCCACTTCCCCAAGGGGCAGTTTCTTTCGAATCTTTTTTTACTTCGTCTGTCATTACTTTTCACCTTCCTTTTAAGTTTATGCCTTAGATTATATACAATCTCTTTAAAACTAGCAGGAGATTATGAATGCTTTTTGTTTAAAAGTAAAGTATTTAGAGGATATTAGAATATTAAAAGTTCTTTAGAAAGAAAATTATCCAAGCTCCTACAAAAGTTATTTCCGGAAGTATATAATGGAATGTGATTTTGTATCAAAATTTTTGCTAATTAAATATAAATAATGTAAAAAAACAGGAGGATAATTAGAAGAAATTTTTTTATACCCAAAATTTTGAAAATTTTTTGTCCAAGAAAAAAAACAACTTAGATCGTATGCGTGTGGGGGAATATATAAAAAGTAAAAGTTTAATAAAACAGAGCATATCATCATTATAGTCAATATAAATAATGTATTTTGTTTATCTTTCATAAAACTTTTTGTAATGTTGTTAATTATCAATCTTTTATTTTTCTTGAATGAAGTACAATAACTGCAATCTCTGGAGTTACATTAACCCGAAAAGAAAGACTTGTAAATCCAATACCTGAAGAGGTGTAATGGTAAGATAAATTTTTCTTACTTAATCCATTAAAATATTTGTTATAGTAAGTATGCGTTGCCTTAGGAAGGAAAGGAACCGTTATTTGTCCTCCATGAGTATGTCCAGATAAAGATAAGTCGTAAGGAATCGGATAATAAAGATCTAAGTATGAAAAAAAATCTGGATTATGTGAAATTAAAATTTTAAATTCATTTTTTTTAATTTTATTTTTTTCTTTTATAAAAGGGGATCCTCTTAAAAAGTCTTCAAATCCATATATAGATATAAAGGATTTTCTTTTTTTTATATTAAATATATCATTTGACAATAGTTGTATATTTTTTTCTTTAAAAATTTTTTTTAATGCTTTAGGAAATAATAAGTTATCATGGTTCCCATAAACGGCTATGATACCGTCTCTTGCTTCTATTTTGTCTAGTTTTTTAGCTAAATCTGCATAAAGTATATTTATGGTTTTTTTTGCATTTTTGTAGTCAATGTTTTTGTATAAAGTATTTCGTTTATACATATAGAGACGTTTAAAAAATGATTCTTCAAACCATAAATAATCTCCTCCTAGAAGAAGTAAATCTATTTGTTCAGTATTTAATTTTTTTATAATGTTGTTTAATAAATTTTTATTTGTAGCTTGTCCCCAATGTATATCACTAATAAATCCTATTTTATATCCGTTTAAATCTTTAGGAAGTGTTTGATACTCTATATTTATTTTTTTAATTATTAATTCTTGAGATTTTTTATCAATTTTAAAAAAATATTGATATGTTGTGTAAAAAATTAAGCTTATAGCAATTATTATAAAAATATTTTTTTTGTTTTTTTTATTTTGTAAAAGCATTTTTTATTTTTTTCCACCATTCTTTACTTCTTGAACTTCTAATTGCCTTATTCCAGCCGCCTTGCTTTATCCACGCTTTAAAGTCTGATTCTCTTGGATTTTGCATTTCTAATTCTTTAAAATCTTTACCATGCCATCTAATGTGCCTTCTTTTTATTCCTTGTTTTTCTAAATCTTCAGCCATTACAGCATGGCACATTTCGTGGTATAAGAGAGGATTTAGCCACTTTTCATGTTCTGGATAATTTAATTCTTTTGCTACACGTACAATTTTTTTTCTCACATTGCATGATGCAAGAGTTCTTTTTTGATTTCTATTACTCCATGTAATTTTATATTGATTAAGGGCATATGTCGGAAAGTATTCTACAGATAATTTATTCCACGTATCATATAAAATATTGGAATTTATATTTAAGTTATAAGATGTATTCATAATAAGAATTTTATATGATAAATCAAATAAGTAAAATGAGAAAAATCATCTACAATTATTTGTAACATGATGAAAGGTACATGTTCAAAAAATTTTCTTTTGTTATATTGACTTTTTTTTATAGTTTAGTAATCTAAAATGGTTTTTGCGGGTGTAACTCAGTTGGTAGAGTGCAACCTTGCCAAGGTTGATGTCACGGGTTCGAGTCCCGTTACCCGCTCCATTTTTTTTCTAAAGAATCTTTAAGTGTTTAATAATCAAAAAAAAGAAACATTTTTCCCAAAATTTTTATTCTTATTTTTTTTCTTGGTTGGCATTTTTGTTATCTATGCATTAAGAGGTGTTGCTTTTATGCTTGTTCTTTCATATATAGTAGCATACATAGTAGACCCTATTCTTGATTTCTTACAAAAGAAAAAGCACTCAAGAGCACTTGGAGTTTTTATAATAATATTATCAATAATTTTAGTTGCTACCATCTTTTTATTTATAGTTGCTCCGTATTTTATAAAAGAAGTCTTGGTTTTGGGGGAGAAAATCCCTGATATATTAAATTTTTTTAAATTACAATTTTCTAATGTTGTAAATTTTTTGACACAAAAATTTCCAGATTTTAAATTAAATTTTTCAAATGACAAAGTTTTTTCTATGATTACAGGAGAAAATATACAAAAATTTTTGTCTGGATTTGCCAACACGGTTTTAGCTGGTTATTCGTACACTATGACATTGTTTAATCTTTTTTTGTTTCCTGTTTTTGCTTTTTATTTTTGTATTGATTTTGATAAAATAAATAAGGGATTTATAAATCTTGTTCCAAGGCAATATAGAAGGGGGTTAAATACATTATTGATTGATATTGATGCAAGTATCTCTTCATATTTACGTGGTCAGTTGTTAATTTGTTGTTTGATGGCTATATTGTATGCAATAGGCCTCTTAATAGTTGGAGTTGATTTGTGGCTTGTTATTGCCATTATTTCAGGTTTTGCAAATTTAATCCCATATCTTGGCGTTGCAATAGGAATTATTTTTGCCGTTATTATGGCGTTAGTATCTGGCGGTGGTTGGATGATGATACTTGGTGTTGGAATTGTGTTTAGTATTGTTTCTTTTTTAGAATCAATGTTTATTACTCCTAAAATTCAAGGTAAGAATATCGGATTATCTCCTCTTGCTATTATGCTTGCATTGATTGCTGGAGCGAATGTTTTGGGAATTTTTGGAATGCTTATTGCGATTCCGGTTTTGTCAGCATTAAAAATTACATTTACGTATTATTATGATTATGCGATAAGTAAGACGTTTCCTTACAAAGATTAGGCAACTTTTTTATTGCGTAAGATTAGTTCCTTTACTTCTTCTTCTCTTAATAAGCTTATAAATGTTAAAAATAAATCGAATGTTGCTTCGTCATATTTTTTTACATCCCATTTGATAATTTCTCTATATATTAAATTTTTTGCAGTTAAACTAATATGCTTTATTTGAAATTTTAAAATTTTTATTTTGTCTTTTTCTTTATTATTAACTAAATAGTTCCATTCTTTAAATAAGTTTTCGCCTGTTACTGGAAAAATTGCGTCATCTGGGTAGCTAAGTAGTCCTATTAAAGATTCACAAGTTAACCATTCAATGGGGGTAATTTTTGCATTATCTTCATGAATTAATTTATTGATAATTAAAGAGAGTAAATTGTTTTCCGTTAGCGATAATGTCCTTATATCTTTTCTTAATTTTGTTTTTAGTGCACAAATGGCTATATAGTTTTTATTATCATGATAGTTTTCTTTTTCAATGATTATGACTGCATTTGAAAAAATATTAAAGAATTTTTCTATTTTAGAATTGTCATATTCTATATCTAGTGTTTTTAATAAATGTTCAAAATCTAATTTTTTCATTTCTAGCAAAAATATAAAGTAAAGTTCTTATCGTATGTTGGTATTCTTGTTAAAATGAAAATTTGATTCAAAATATAAGTAGATTTATTTGATAAATTTGGTATACAAAACTATCTATTGTTCATTGCTGAAGATAAATCTAGAAGTTGTTCATTTTCAAAATGCATTTTTAATGTAATTCTTCTATTTTTAAATGATGTTGGATTATCTTTATATTTTAAGTCTTTATCTGCACGACCTATTACACTTGTAATTCTATTTGGACTAATTCCGGCATCTTCTAAAATTCGTCTTGCAGCATTTGCCCTCTCTGATGATAATTCCCAGTTTGTGTAATCTTTTCTTCCTACATATGGAATAGCATCTGTATGTCCTACGATTTCAAAATCGTTTTGAAAATCTTTTAATGATTTTGCAATTGTATATAGTGCATCTTTTGCTTTTCCTTGCATTGAACTACTTCCAAGTTTAAACATTGAAACTTTTTCTGTATCAATAATATCAATGTTTATTGATGAGCCATCAATTGTAATTTCAACATCGCCTAAAAAATCTTTTAAATTTTTTGTTGATTTTATTGTTTCTCCGCTTCCAGAAATTGTATTTCCATTTGCATCTTTACTTAATTTTTCTTCTAGTTGTTTCGAAAATTGTTTTTCTAATTTTTGCGAAATATTTTTTAAAATTTCTTTTTTATCTTCGTTTGATAATTTATCTCCATTAGATGAATCTGTTAAATCACTTAATGCTTTTTTGCTAATTTGCTTCATGATTTCTTCATCTTCTTTTGATCTAGGAGGAACTCCTTCGCCATTAAAAATTCCGGCAGCACCTAAAGCTAGTGGACTTCCATATTGAGTCTTGTCGAATATTCCTGGATTTTTGAAATACTCAGAAATTCCCTTTTTGGTTGAACCACTAGCAGTAGTTACTAACCACATAACTAAGAAAAAGCACATCATTGAAGTAATGAAGTCAGAATATGCGACTTTCCATGCACCCCCATGATGTCCTGCATGTCCGCCTTTTTTCTTTATGATTACTATAGGTTGTTCGTCTGCCATAATTTTAGTTTAAATAAAATTAACTCTTCTTAGCTTCCTTCATTAATGTTTCTAACTCTTCTGATGTTGGTCTAAAGACTGAAGGTATGGTCTTTCTCGAAAATTCTAAAGCAACAACTGGTGGAGAGCCTCCAGCAAAAGAAACAAGGCCAGCTTGAACACATCGTAATATAGTTGTGTTATCAGCGATGATTCCCTCTAGTCTGCTTGCAAGTGGTCCAGCCACTCCATAGCTTAAGAAAATACCTAACATTGTTCCTACAAGAGCACATGCTACGTGATGTCCAATAACCTCAGGAGGTTCGGTTAAATATTGCATTGTAATAATAATTCCTAACACTGCTGCAACAATACCAATTCCGGGGAATGCATCAGCTATTTTTGTAATAGCATTAGGATACACAAGCTCTTCTTCATGATGTGTTTCAATTTCGGTATCTAGTAATTTTTCTAGATCGAAAGCATTTACTACTCCATCTACAAATAATCTTAAAGCTCCAATTAGAGTCTCCATTAAATGATGATTTGCTAACACAGAAGGATATTTTGCAAATCTTGCACTTTCTTTTGGGTTAGAAATATCTTCTTCTATTCCAAGTACACCTTCTTTTCTCACAGTATCGAAGATACTTGCAAGAAGTCCTAAAAGATCCATGTATGTCTTTTTATTTATTCCACTTCCTTTTGTAGTAGATAAAACTTTAGACATTATTTTTTTTGTAACATAGCCTGGGTTGGCAATAACAACACTACAAACTCCAATTCCAACAATAACGATAAATTCATATGGTTGTAAAAGTATAGCAGGAGGTCCTCCAGGACCTACTAATCCAACAAAAAGACATACTATAACACCAATTAATCCTAAGATTACGTTCATTTTTTCCTCGTAATATTTAGAAACTCAAAGATTACAACGGAAAATCATTTCAATATCTTGAGTTATTTTTTAGAAAATTAAAACTGGGTTTTATATCCTAATTTTAAGAATTTATTTGATTAAATTTATATGTTAGCTTTTTCTTATAAATATAATTTATTAGATTTTTATGACTTTTGAAAAAGAAAAAATAAAAATTTCGATTGAGCCTTTTTATTTAGTATCAGATTCTGATCCCACAAATAACCTTTATTCTTTTGAATATAATGTAAAAATTGAAAATTTTTCAAATGAAGAAATTCAACTTCTTGAAAGATATTTATTATTAAAATCAGGTGAAGCTGTACTTTCTGAGACAATAGGAATGGGAGTTGATGGAAAACTTCCTGTTTTGAAAAAAGGAGATTCTTTTGAATACATAAGTGAAGCAAAAATTAAAGATCCATTTGGATCTTTAAAAAGTATTTATACGTTTCGTTCAAAAGGAGGAGAATACTTTTTAATAGAAATTCCTCACTTTCCTCTTTATGCCAAAGAGATGGTAGTTAATTAAAAATTATTGAGAATTTTTTTCCGGAGTGAAAAAAATACATGTTTACAAAATATGTTTGTGTTAGTTTTAAAATGTTATAAATGAAAAACAGAGTTGTTAATGTAAGTAAAATTAAGCATAATTTTAAGAATCATTAGAAAAAAAATTATTTTCAAATCTTATAGAAAGTTTAAAAAGTAAAGTAAAAATTATGGATAAAATTTATATTGTAGATTCATCAGGGTATATCTTTAGAGCATTTTATGCTGTTAGACAGTTAACAACAAAATCTGGATTTCCTACAAATGCATTGTTTGGTTTTTTGAAAATGTATTTAAAACTCTTAAATAATATTGAATCAAATTACATAGTCTCTGTTTTTGATACTGGGAAGAAAAATTTTAGGCATGACTTATTTACTGAATATAAATCAAATAGAGTTAAATGCCCAGAAGAGCTTGCTATTCAAATGCCTTTTTTTAGGGATATTGCAAAAGCTTTTGGAATGAAAGTTTTAGAACAAGAGGGCTTTGAAGCTGATGATGTTATTGCAACGGTTACTAAAAAGGCTTTATCGTTGGGAATAAAAGTAGAAATAATTTCTGCAGATAAGGACTTAATGCAACTTGTAGATGATGACACTACGGTCTGGGATACGATGAAAGATAAGCATTATAATAAGGATGGGGTTATAGAAAAATTAGGAATTACTCCGAATAAAGTGGGGGATTATTTAGCCCTTGTAGGAGATTCTTCAGATAATGTTCCTGGGGTTCATGGTCTTGGCCCAAAAACTGCAATTGCTTTGTTAGAGAAATATGAAAATATAGATAATTTATTATTGTCACTAGATGAAGTTGCTACTAATAAAAATATTAGAGGTGCTAAAGGGCTTGTTGATAATATAAAAAATAATCAAGATATACTTTCTCTTAGTAGGAAGCTTGTCGCTTTAGTTGATGATGTTGATTTGATTTTGGATAATAAGAAATTTTCTTCTTTTGATGAAGATTCCTTTAAAAATTTCTTTAAGAAACAAGAAAATGATTTAGAACTATTAAATAAATTAGCAAATGAGTTTGAGTTTCAGGCCATATTAAGGGAGCAATTATCACACAAAAAAAATGATGAAGAAACTAAGTATCAGTATCAAACTATTTTGGAAGATGATTTTGATAATTTTTTAGAAAAGTTAAAAAAACAAGATTTCTTTGCATTTGATACAGAAACTACTTCTTTGGATATTACTGATGTAGAGCTTGTTGGGGTTTCTTTTTGTTGGAATGCCTTAGAAGCTTATTATGTTCCTTTATCTCATCTTGATGCTTTTTCTGATCTTCATCAAGTTCCGATAAATATTTTTATTTCAAAAATAAAAGATATTTTAGAAAACGAAAAAATAAAAAAAACTGGCCACAACATTAAATATGATATTCAAATTTTTAGTAATTATGGAGTTCATGTAGCAGGGGTCGCTTTTGATTCTATGATTGCATCATACATTTTAAGTCCTGATGAAACATCTTTTAGTCTTTCTTCTGTTTCTAAAAGATATTTGGATTTAATTGCTTCTGAATACAAAGATGTTGTTGGAAAGAAAAATAATTTTGAAGAGGTCGATATTTTATCTGCAACAAAATATTCGGCTGAGGATGCTCATTTTTCATGGCTCTTGTATATAAAATTAAATTTAGAGTTAGAAAAAAAGGGATTATTAAAAGTATTTTATGATATAGATTTACCGCTTATTGATGTATTAGCTAATATGGAATTAAAGGGAGTTTTTATTGATATATCATTACTTAATAAAATTTCTTTGTTTTTACAAAAAGAATTAGAAGAATTGGAAAATTTAATTTATGTATTTGCAGGTAGTAGATTTAACATTAACTCTCCAAAACAATTAGCCGTTATTTTATTTGAAAAACTTAATATTCCAACCTTTGGATTAAAAAAAACTCAGTCGGGATTTTCTACAGATGTAACTACATTAGAAAAATTAAAGTATACATATCCGATTGCAGAAAAATTATTAAAATATAGGGCAATGTTTAAATTAAAATCTACTTACGTAGATGCTTTACCTAGTTTTGTATCTAAAAAAACAGGTAGACTTCATACTAAATATAATCAAGCTGTAACGGGAACAGGGAGATTATCAAGCTCTGATCCAAACTTACAAAATATTCCAATAAGAACATCAGAAGGAAAGGAAATTCGTTCTGCTTTTTCTGCCCCTGCAGGTAAAATTATTATCTCTGCTGATTATTCTCAAGTTGAATTAAGAGTATTAGCTCATATGAGTCAAGATGCAGTACTGATTCAAGCATTTAAAAATGGGGAAGATATTCATACAAATACATCAAAATTTATTTTTGAATTGAAAGATGAGGAGACACCAACTGATGAACAAAGGCGTTTAGGAAAGGTAATAAATTTTGGAGTTGTTTATGGCATGAGTGCTTTTAGACTTTCTAAGGAATTAAATATAACCGTTCAATTAGCTACAAAATATATAGATGGTTTTTTTACAAAATATCATGGAGTAAAAACTTACTTTGATAAACTTTTGTTAGATGTTGAAAAAGATGGCTTTGTTTCTACAATGTTTGGAAGAAAAAGATTTGTAGCTTCAATTGATAATGAAGGAAGAGATAAAGGATATTTAAATAGAATTGCAATTAATGCTCCAATTCAAGGAACTGCTGCAGATATAATAAAAATGGTAATGATAAATATTCATAAGAAAATAATACAAAATAAAATGCCACTTTCTATGATTATGCAAATTCATGATGAACTTGTTTTCGAATGTGATATTAATTTTCAAAAAGAGGCAGAAGCATTTATAAAATATGAAATGGAAAATGTGGTTAATCTTTTATTGCCGTTAAAAGTTGATGTCGGGACTGGAAAGTCTTGGGCAGAAGCACATTAGTTATTTAAGTATTATTGGTTTATATTTAAGAATTTTTTTATTTTTAAATATAAATCATTAATTTCTTCGTCAGTTGCATTTTCATTTAAAAATTTAATTATAGTCCCATAGTTATCTTGTTTTATAGAGTTTTGTAAGACATGTAATTTTTTTTGGGTAGTATATTGAGATTCTATTCTCCTTTGTATTTGTTCATCTGAAAAATCTCGTTTTTTTAATCTGCTTGTTTGTAGTTTTACGGATGTCTCTATAAGAACAATATTATTATTGCAGTAATTTGTCATGTTAAATTCTGATAATAAAGCACCGTTTATTAGTATAAGCCCTTTTTTGTTTGTGATTTCTTGACGAAGGCGAATTAAAATAGCTTCTTTCATAAGAGAATTTAATTTATTAAGTAATTTTTTATCGTTAAAAACAATTTTCCCTAAAATTTTTCTATCAATAAAATTTCCATCTAAAGTAATTTCGTGTCCAAAAATTTCTATTAAATCTTGTCGTAAGTTTCTATAAAAAGGTTCATCAAGAGTGTTTAAAATATCATGTCCAAGATTATCAAGCTCTATATTGTGTGCCTCTAAGTTGTGTGCCTTGGCAATATCAACAAGTTTGTTTGAAATATATGTTTTTCCTGCCCCGATTTCCCCTGTAATTCCTATAATAAATCTTCCTAAAACATTTTCTTCTAGTGATTGCTTTACTACAAGTGGAACATATTCATGAATAAAGGCGTTATCAAATAAAAGCATCTTTACTAAAGATGAACTGATATGAGAAAATTTAGGATCAGTAATTAGTAAAAAAACATCAATATCTGCACAAAGTCCTTTGCATGTTTGTTGTAGAGTATGCTCATATTCTAAGTCATCTTTATTTCTAATTCCCCTAATAATTGTATGAATATTATTTTCTCTTGCAAAATCTGGAAGTAATCCTAAGTAGGTCTTTATCTTTATATTCGAATCATCCTTAAAACAAGCATTAAGAAGTGCAACTCTTTTTTCTATAGGTAGTAAATATTTTTTATTACCATTTTTCCCTATGGCGACAATGAGCTCGTCAAAAGCAAGGGAGGCTCTTTTTATTATATCAATATGTCCGTTTGTTATAGGGTCTGCAGACAATGGGAAAAGAGCTATGTTTTTTTGTTTCTTTAAATTCATAAATCGATATGTTATATATTTTTTTTGATAACAACAATATATAATCTTTTTTATTCTATCGACAATAAAGGATGTTTTATGAATGAGAAAATTTATTTTATTTCTGGAAATAAAGGGAAAATAAGCGAGTTTAAAAATTTTATTCCGTCTATACAGGCAATAAATCTAGACATTAAAGAAATACAAAGTTTAGATTTAAAAGAAATTTTAAAGTATAAATTGGATGAGGCTTTTACGATGTTAGAGACTCAAGAATGCAAAGATTTTGATTTTTTAATTGTTGAAGACACATCATTATTTATAAATTCTTTAAACGGACTTCCAGGGCCGTTTATAAAATTCTTTTTAGAATCTCTTGGAAATGAAGGGCTTTTAAAACTTGTTTATTCATTTTCAAATAATAATATTGCAACAGCAATTACTAATATCGGAATAAAAGATAAGCTAGGAAAATATACTTTCTTTGAAGGGAGAATAGATGGTGTAATTTCGACAGAGCCATTAGGGGAAAATGGATTTGGTTGGGATAATATATTTATTCCAAATGGTTCTACTAAAACTTTTGCACAAATGAATCAAAAAGAAAAAGATAATTTTAGTATGAGAAAAATAGCGATAATAAAATTGAAAAAATATTTTTCTTCAAGAATATGAGAAATTCCATCAAAATAAAAAATTGCATATCATTTATTTTTGCAATCTAGTGAGGCTTTGCTTAAAAAGAGCTAAGTTACTAATGATTTTTTAAACAATTTCTAAGCTCAATATATCTTCTCGTGGATTAGCGTTGTTGATTTTTAATGTTATTTTGTCTCCAATAGATACTGGATTTTTAGGTTTAATAATATAATTCATATAAACCTCTTCAAGTTCTATAAGAGGATATTTTAAATCGATTCTTAATACGGTTCCAGAAATTATATCGTTTTTTTGCTTTCTAACTCTTAGGTATTCTATTAACCAATATCTTTTTGTCTCTTTTATAATTTGTCCAGCAGTTTTTAATGTTTCTTCTAATGATGCTAAAGTTTTCATTAGTTGTTCTTTATCAAATGAAAGAACAGAGCTTTTTAAAAATAAACTTATTTGCCTTTGATTTGTAAGATCAAAAAATCTTCTTAACGGAGATGTTGCCTGTGCATATGCATTAAGCCCAAGTCCTGAATGGGGAATAGCAGTTAATGATGTTTCTGAAGGTGCTATATTCGATCTAATTAAATAGTTTTTTACAGAACTTTCTTTCATATTGTATATATCTTGAGAAATTTCATTTGATTTTCCTTGTCCACGAAAAAATAAGGGGATGTTATTATCTTTAGCAAATGTTGCAAAAGCATTATTATAAAAAATCATCAATTCTCCAACAAGATTTTGTGCCGGAGTTGATTTTGTGTTTTCCACTAATGAAACATTAAAATCATCATCTACTAAAACATTTACATCTTTTTTTGTTATTGAAAAAGCACCTGCTTCTATCCTTCTTGTTTCGCATTCTGCTGTAAAATTATATAAGAATAATAAGCCTTCATCATCAGTATTTTCTAACAAATTATCAAGTTCATCATATGTTAAACGTTTTTTTACTTTTATCATTGAACGTTTAAAAGAAGAATCTAATACATTAAAATTATTATCAACTTTTATAAGTAAACTTAACGCCATTCTTTCTTTATCTTTTATTAGTCCTAAACAATCATTTGAAAGTTCATCCGGAAGCATGTTATAAGTTTTTGTTGGTAAGTAAATTGAAGTTCCTCGAGCTATTGCATCTTTTATTAAAGGTGAGTTATCAAGGATAGATTCACTTAAATCTGTAATGTGTATTCCAATGGTAAAAGTTTGATCTAAATTTTTATTTACTGAAATTGCATCATCAATATCTAATGTCGAGATATCATCCACAGAAAAAACATCAAGATCTGTTAAGTTTTCGCGATCTTTTTTTATTGAATCATTAGCTAATAAATTTTTTATATTTATGATTTCATCTTTAGTCGCATTTGAAAAAGTTATTGGAAAGTTATATTTAAAAAATAAAAGATTGGAATGTTTTTTTAAAATATTTGCAGATTTTAGTAAAAAGAATGCTTGTCTTGGAGATGTATTTTGAGTATCAAACTTACAAGCAGAATTTATAGTAGTTATTAGTTCTTTTATGTCTTTTATTTCAGTGTTTGAGAACCCTTCTTTTTCCGATGCATATTCAGAAAGTATTTTTATATTTTCTCTTATATCTT
>CAZHFA010000015.1:0-14826 GCA_964531865.1 uncultured Bdellovibrionales bacterium | reverse complement strand
AAAATGGGCTTTGAAAATCTAAAAAATAAAATATTAAATTATTTTTATAAAGGGTTTTGGGTTTTTAGCTAAATTTAAAATATTTTTAAATTTCATATCCCAAGCTTTTAATTAGCTTTTTATCAGTTTCAATTGTCGTACCTGTTGTCGTTAGCATATCACCGGAAATTACAGCATTGCTTCCTGAAAGAAAACATTCTTTACCATTGTCATTTGTTAATATTCGTCCTCCTGCAAGTCTAATAAAAGTATCTGGATTTATAAATCTATATATTGCACAAATTTTTATAATCTCATCAGAAGTAAGCCTTTTATTTTTTTCAAATGGAGTTCCTTTAATTGCAATTAAAACATTTATTGGAATGGATTTTATTTCAAGTTTTTTTAATAAAAATGCCATATCAATCCTATCTTCAAAATTTTCTCTAAGTCCCATGATTCCACCTGAACAAACTTCTAGCCCAACTTCTTTAGCTATTTTTATCGTATTGATTTTGTCTTGTGTGCTATGCGTTGAGCAAACATTTTTAAAAAAATTTTCAGAGCTTTCTAAATTGTTGTGAATTCAAGAAAGCCCTGCGTCTTTTAACATTTTTAATTCATCAAGATTAAGAAGCCCCAAAGAAGCACAAACATTTATCTTGTTTTTTCTTATTTTACTTACTGCTTCACAAATTTTTTCAAGATCATTTTGCGTTGGCTTCTTTCCTGATGTCACAATAGAAAATCTAGTTACACCTTTACATGCATTACTTTTTGCCTCGTTAATAATTGCTTCAATATATAATAGAGGATATTCATTAATCTTTGTTTTATAAAAAGATGATTGTGCACAACACTTGCAATTTTCAGAACATTTTCCACTTTTTGCATTTATAATCGTACAAATATCAAATTTATTTTTACAAAAATGTTCCCTAATTTCATTTGCATTTTTCGATAATTCATTAAGATCAGAATCAACTAAAAGCATTGCTTCTTCTTTTGTAATATTTTTTTTTGCTAAAACTTTATTTTTTAAATCTTCTACTACACTTATACTATTCATAAAAATATCCTATGATTTTACGCTTATTTTGGAAGAGAAATTATTCTTTTTTTAATTCCTTGATATCTTTTTTTAATTCTTTAATTGTCTCTGTAAGATTATCTAATGTTCCCCAAATTCTTCGTTCCTTCATCACAGGCTTTGCAGGATATCCCATGTAATCTCCAGCTTTCCCTATGTTTCCTGCAACGCCAGAACGTGCAGCAACACGCACGTTATCTGCAATTGTAACATGATCAGCAACACCAACGCCACCGGCTAAAGTAACGCCATTTCCAATTTTACAGCTTCCTGCGATTCCTGCTAAACCACAAAAAATTGAAAATTTTCCAACTTGTGTATTATGTCCAATTTGAACTAAGTTATCTATTTTTGTTGAATATCCAATATAAGTACTTCCAACAGCCCCTCTATCAATACAAGCATTTGCTCCAACATCTACGTAAGAATCAAGTTTCACATTTCCAACTTGTGGAACAGTGGCTAGTCCTTTTTCTGGATCTGGCATATATCCAAAACCATCAGCTCCTATTATAGCTCCATTTTGGATAACAATATTATCAGCTAAAGTACAATTTTCTCTTACTACGACTCCTGCATGAATTTCTACATTATTTCCAATTACAACGTTAGGGTAAATTGTGACATTAGGATGAATTGTTACATTATCTCCAATTTTTGTATTATTTCCAATTGATGAAAATGCCCCCAATTTAAAGTCATTTCCAAAAATAACATTTTCCCCGATATCTGCTTTTTCACTAATTCCTACTACTGCAGGAACTAAATCATAAAATAAGGTTAATGCGTTTAAAAAGGCTTTCTGTGGATTATCAAATGTGATAACAGAGAATCCTTCTTTGGGAGTTATTGGTTGTAATAAATGATGCGTGAATAAAATTTTTGATTTTTGATTTTTAATTGCATCAATAATTTTACTTTGATTATTAAGTGCAAAAAATGATAAAGAATTTTCATTTTCATCATCAAAAGAAGATATAAATGACACAGAATTTAAATCATTTCCATATAATGTTCCATGAAGTCTTTCCATTATGTCTTTTACTGATATAATATCATTTTTGTTAATGTACATTTTTTTCTTGCTCCTTTAATAAATTTTTTAAATAAGATAAATATTCTTTACGTGATAAATCTTTTCCATTTATATATCTCCATCTTTTATGAAACCAAACCCATTGTTCTGGATAAAGTCTTATGTAGTGTTCTAAAATTTTATTGAAATCTTCTATAATAGACGATATTTCTTTAGATGAATCAATTTTATGTAAGAATAATTGATAATTAGCTAAACTATTTCTTAACATGAATCCTACGTATATATTTGCCTTGTGTTTTTTGGCTACTTTTATAAGGCTAAATGGAACTTTAACTGAATAATTAAAAAAGATACTTTCCAAAGATGTGGCGTTTGTATGTTGATCTATAAGAGTTGCCGTAAGATGTTTTGATGTTATTTCTTCTAAAATTTTTTTTGCTCCAGAATTACCACCGCGTAAAATACTTTTTATTCCATAGTTTTTCCTAACTTTACTTATTAAACTTTGCCCAAGTCCAATTTTGATTACTTTAGCGGCAGTAGACATTTTAACTCCATGTCTAATAAGATATGCCGCCAGTAATTCCCAATTTCCCAAATGTCCTGTTAATAAGATTTGGGGCACCTTTGCCTCTACCATTTCCTGTATAATATTTTCTTCATTGCAAGTAATTTTTATATTTTCATCTTTTATAGATTTTAAATTAAAAGCTTCTAAAAAAGACTGTCCAATATTTGCAAAAATTTTTATTGGAGAAAGCTCTTTTCCTAAAAATATTTTTGATTGAAGCCTAATAAATTTTTTATCTCGTTTTAAAAACAATGAAGTTATTATTCCACCTGTTCTTCCAATAAAGATTCGAAGGCTTAATGGTAAAATAGAAAAAACCTTTATAATTAAATTTGATAAAAACATCATAATAATAAAATCACTATACTTTAAATTTAAATAAAAATTTTTTTATAGAAATAAATTCTAAAAAAAATTCATAAACTAATAATCCTAAAAATTTATCATCTTTTACAACAGGCAAACACATTGCACTGATTTTGTCGTCATCAAAAACTTCTTTTGCTTTTTTTATATTGTCATCTGGAGATAGTGATTCATTTGTCTTTATCATGAATTCTTCTATTATTGGGTAATCTCCAACGATAGAGGTTTTAAACTGTAACATGATTTCTTCTTTTCTTGTTGTTCCTACAATCTTTTCATTAACCATGACAGGAAAAAATTTTTGTGATGTTTTTATAACATCATCAATGATATCTCCGACAGAATCTGTAGGGGATAAGATTTTTAGAGAATCTCTATTTGTCATTATGTTTCTTACAAAATATTCTTCTCCAATATCGTCAAGCGAAAAAGCAATTTTCATTGAGAATGTATAATATAAAAATGAAATGAAAAAAATTACAAATTCTGGTCGTGTATAAAACATAGATATAAATAAAAAAATTGTTGATAAAATTAGATTTGTATTTTGCCCTGTAATAATGTGTGAGTTTCTTAAAAAAGTTATTAAGCTAAAAGTTAAGAGCATTAGAGGAAAAATTATTGCTGATGAAAAAAAATTGTTTATATAAATAACATATGAAGTTGATATCGCAAAAACAGGCTCTATAAAATAAGCAAAAATTTTATCAATTTTATTGTATTTAATATCATCTCTTGGCTTTAATGAGGCTATTCCAAAAGGATAAAGTTTTTCACCTTCTTTTTTTATAATAGCGTAAATTATTTTATATAAAAACCACAATATAAGGATACTAGCGTAAGTTAAAAGGAAGTTGATACTTTTTTCAGAAGTATACTTTTTATAGCATATAAATGGAATAACAAGGAAGAAAAACACAGATGCATTTAAATAAAATTTATTTTTTTTTATTGTAAAAGTAATATTCCAAACACTAGAGGATTTCATCTTTTCTTCCCTATAATTTAATTATGCAAAACTCCAAGAACTTGTTTATTATATACAATATAATTGATATGTAAAAGGTTAAGAATTTGTTTACATAATTGAATCACTTTATATTTTTTCCTCTGTTCCAATTATTTAAAAATATGGTATTCTTCTTAAGATTTTTATTTTGTTTATTTATTTTTAGGAAAAAATAATGGGATGGTTTTCAGCCAATAAGGCTCCGAAACCTGTTACAGGTGGAGAACGATATCAAGTACCAGATGATGTTTGGGCAAAATGCCCAAGTTGCAATGCGATTCTATATACAAAAGAGTTAAGAAAAAATTTATCTGTTTGTCCTAAATGTCAATATCACTTTAGACTTACTGCAAAGGAGAGGGTTGAGCTTCTTGCTGATAGATATACTTTTATTGAGTTTAATGAAAAAATGCATTCAAATGATCCTCTTAATTTTAAGGATTCATGGAGAGGGATAAATTATAAAGATAAATTAAAAAAGTCTGAGAAAAAATGTGATTATCCATCTGCTATAAGAACTGGGAATGCAAAAATAAATGGCATTTCTGTTATGCTTGGAGTTATGGACTTTAATTTTATGGGAGGAAGTCTTGATTCTGTAGTTGGGGAGAAAATAGCTTTTATGGTAGAGGAGGCAATAAGAGGTAAAAAGCCTGTAGTTATAGTCTCTGCTTCTGGTGGAGCTAGGATGCAAGAAGGTATAATTTCTCTTATGCAAATGGCTAAAGTAAATAGTGCTATTGCAAGGTTAGGCAAAAATCATCTCCCATACATTTCAATTTTGACAGATCCTACGACTGGAGGTGTGGCGGCTTCATTTTCAATGATTGGTGATGTTAATATCGCGGAGCCAAGAGCATTGATTGGGTTTGCGGGGCCAAGAGTTATAGAAAAAACAATTAATCAAAAACTTCCCGAAGGGTTTCAACGTTCTGAATTTTTACTTCAACATGGAATGATTGATATGATTGTAAGTCGTAGTCAATTAAAAAATGAGGTTGCTAAAGTGTTAAGTCATTTACATAACTTTAGGAGTATCTAAAGTGTATGTAATATTTTCCTATAACAAAATTTAAGGTGATAAATTTATGCGAAAAGTTGTTTTATGTTTTATAACGTGTTTTTGTTTGTTACTAGTTTTTAATTATTCGTTTGCTATAGAGGTAGAAGCTCCTACGGATAGGTATCTTTTTAAAAAAGATAGTAAAGAATATAAGAAAGCAAAAAAACAAAAAGTTGAAAGTATTATTTCTTCAGAAACCCCATCTTCAAAAGCCCTTGATTTTAATGCTCCAGAAATTGAGTTTATGCAAGATGAGAACCAAGTAAAGGGTTCTGGCGGAGTTATCATTTCTCATTATGGACTTGGGGCACAGTCAGATTCTGCAATAGCTAATTTAAAAACAAAAGATGCAATATTGTATAATGACGTGGTGTTTTCTATGGATGAAGCTTCTATCAATGCAAAGGAAGCGGTTTTTAATTTTGATAGTGAAAAAGGCGATTTTGATGATTCGCAATTAATTATAGAAGAGGGAAATTATAAATTTTCATCTGATAAATTAAGAAAAATAGATGATAAAAATTATTCTGCAAGTGAATGTTCTTTTTCTTCATGTCATTGTTCTGATGATGAAAATCCTTGGAGTATAAAAGCAGATGAACTAAAAATTACTGAGGAAGGTTATGCACAAGGATGGAACGCTACTTTTAATCTTTATGATGTTCCTGTAATGTATTTTCCATATATTGCATTTCCTGTTAAGCAAGAAAGAAGTTCAGGCCTTTTAGTTCCGGAGTTTAGTCATAGTAGTGAAGATGGTTTTGGGTATAAGCAACCTATATATATGGTGTTAAGTGATCAAACAGATGTAACGTTATCTCCTTTTATCGAGACTGAAACTAGGATGGGAACCGCTTTTGATTTTAGAACTGCTTTTTCTCAAAGAAATAATATAAAAAGTAGATTTTATTTTTCTGATGAAAGTTCAAGAGATGGCGATTTAAGAGGAGTTGATACCACTGGAATGTTTGATCCAAATTATGATGATAATCGTTTTGCAATGTTTTATAATCAATCTTGGACTTCTAAAAAAGATGCAACTGTTCCTGTCACAGCAATTGCTGATATCCATTATGCAAGTGATGATTTATTTATAAGAGAAATAGAAGATGATGATATTGCTAGTAGTGATTCAAGATATCTTACATCAAAAGTAGCAATTACATCATCGCCACTTGATTTTTTAGTTACGGAAATTTCTTCCGAATACAACCAATCGATTTATACTGATGATGATTTAATATTTCAAAGAGTACCAGAATTTAAGGTTAATTCTTTAAATAATTTTAGGCCCTTTGGATACAATCCATATGGATTAAAGGTTGTGTTTAAAAATGATTTATCTGCTACTAATTTTACTAGAAAAGATGGATATGAAGGTTGGAGGTCTAATTTAATTCCATCATTAAAAGTTCCTTTTCATTATAAAAATTATTTTGATAGTGCAGCTCAAGTTTCTTATAACTATGCAGATTACAGTCTTTCTGAAGAAAAAATTCCTGGAAGTAATATTGTAATAGATGAAGATGGAAATAGTATTGAAACGGATGTTTTTAAAGAATATAAGTCTGGTTCTAGAGAAATTCCTATTTTTAATTATATGTTATCTTCCGGTATAGAGAAAATTTATCAAGTAGAAGATGATTCTTTACTTTCTTATCTTACCACGCTAGGAGCTGATAATTCTGGTTCAATTTTGAAACGTTTAAAGAATACTATTGAACCATCTATATCTTATAAATACGTTCCTGATGTTGATCAAGATGATTTACCATATTTTGATTCTGGGGACAGAATGAGAGAGACAGGTCTTGTTACGTATGCATTAAAATCTTCTATTTATGGAAGATATATGCCTCGTTACCCAGTGTCAGAGACGATAAGTGAACTTACTCCTGAATTAAAAGATTTACCATTAATAGATACAGGAGCGTTATCGAGTATTGGAGAAAACTCCGCCTATAATATGCCTCAGATGGATTATAATTTTAACAAAGGTTCTATAAGAGAGTTAATGGCATTTACGGTAAAACAAAGCTATGATCATATGGTTGATGAGGAAGTTGATGGAATAGATAGTATGTCTGATGTTGAAGCTGATATTGATATTTATTTTAGCAATTATTTTGCTACAAAATTGGAAAGTAATATTGATAATGATAGTGGAAGTTTTAATTCTTATGGAATATCTTCTTATTTAAGAGATGATAGGGGAGATGCTTTTAAGGCGCGTTATACATTTATGGATAGTGTTTTAGAGCAAGTAGAAGGTAATATAGAGTTTGTCTTAACAGATCGTTTTAGAACAGGCTATTATGCAAGATATGATGTAGATGGTGGAGATGTTATAGAACAACAAATTGCTTTTAGAATTTTAAGTGCATGTGATTGTTGGCATGTTGATTTTGGTATTAGTGATAAGACGAATCCTGATAGACAAAAAGTTATTTTAAGTTTTACATTAGGAGATCTTGGAGGATTAACACAATCTTTTGGTGTTGGCAATGATAGTACTGTTGGAAGTAATTAGTTTTTAGGAGAAAAGTTATGAAAATTATTGTTACAGGAGCTGCGGGATTTATTGGTTCTAATTTTGTTCATTTTTTAAAAAAAAATAGAAAGGATTGGGATGTAGTAGTGATTGATGCTTTAACATATGCCGGAAATTTAGAAAATATTTCATCACTAATTGATAAAAAAGAAATTAAATTTATTAAAACTGATATTAAGAATGCAGAAAAAATTGATAAGATTTTCGAAAATGAAAAACCAGATTTTGTTGTAAATTTTGCAGCAGAAACTCATGTTGATAGGTCAATTCTGGGGGCAATGGATTTTGTTGAAACTAACGTACTAGGAACAGGAGTTTTACTTAATGCTTCATTTAAACATCATATAAAAAGGTTTTTGCAAATTTCTACTGATGAGGTATACGGTGCCTTGGGGGAAACAGGAAGATTTTTAGAAACTACTCCGCTTGATCCTAGTAGTCCATATTCGGCGTCAAAAGCGGGAGCTGATTTTTTAGCGTTATCTTTTTTTAAAACACATAAGATGGATGTTGTGATTACACGATGTACAAATAATTATGGTCCATATCAGTTTCCAGAGAAGTTTATTCCTTTATTTTTAACAAATGCACTTGCCGATAAAGAACTTCCTTTATATGGGGATGGAATGAATGTTAGGAGTTGGATTCATGTTGATGATCATTGTGATGCAATATTAAAGGTATTGGAAAGTGGTAGAAAAGGAGAAGTGTACAATGTCGGCGGCATGGAAGAAGCAGAGATTCCAAATAAAATTGTTGCAGAGAAGATTTTAGACATTATTGGAAAACCAAAGTCTTTAATTAAATTAGTAACTGATAGGCCTGGACATGATTTTAGATATGCAATTGATTATACAAAAATCAATAAAGAGTTAGGTTGGAAGCCAAACATTCATTTTGATGAAGGAATAAAAGAAACAATAAGGTGGTATATTGAAAATGAAAATTGGTGGAAAAAAATTAAAACTGGAGAATATCAAGAGTATTATGCATTAAATTATGGGGATAGGTAAAATGGAGTATCTTATTACTGGAGCTAATGGTCAACTTGGAAAAGAAATCATTTCTAGATTATCTTTTCAAAAAAAAGAGTTTGTAGGAATTGATAAAGATGAGTTGGACATCACGGATGAAAATAAAGTTGTAAATTTTTTAAAAGAAAATAAACCAAAATTTGTTGTTAATACTGCTGCATTTACAGCTGTTGATGATGCAGAAGAAAAACAAGATATTTGTTTTAAAATAAATAAAGATGGTGCGAAAAATATTGCAAAGGGTTGTGATATAGTTAATTCACATCTTGTTCAAATTTCTACGGATTATGTTTTTAGTGGAAATGGTAATTGCCCATTAAAGGAAGATGATGAAAAAAATCCAATAAATGTTTATGGAAAGTCAAAGTTAGAAGGAGAAAATGAGATTTTAGATATTTTAGGAGATAAAGCGACAATCTTAAGGACTGCATCGCTTCATGGTCAATATGGAAAGAATTTTGTAAGAACAATGGTTAAATTGTTTACTGAGAAAGATTCATTACGCGTTGTAAACGATCAAATAATGAGTCCTACATGGGCAGGTTTTTTAGCAGATATTATTTTAGAAGTTTTTGAGAAAAATGTTCGTGGAGTTTTTCACACTTCAAATAAAGGAGCTGTTTCTTGGTATGATTTTACAGTAAAAATTTTAAATTTGATTTTAACTCAAAATCATAATTTCTCTAATGTAAAAATAAATCCTTGTACAAGTGATGAGTTTGTTCGTCCTGCAAAGAGACCTAAATTTTCAGCTTTTAATGTTTCAAAATTAGAAAATGCTTTGGATCATGAAGTTATGAGTTGGGAAGACGGACTAATCGGGCATTTAAAAGATTTAAAATATATTAAATAAAAATGTATGGAGAAAAAATGAATAATAATGTTTATGCTGTCATTATGGCAGGAGGTGGAGGAACAAGGTTTTGGCCACTTAGTAAGCAATCAAAGCCAAAGCAGTTTTTATCAATATCTTCAAGCGGAGAGACAATGATAGAAATGACAGCTAAAAGAGCAGGTATATTATCTTTAAATGCTCCTTATGTTTTAACAAACAAAAGATATAAAGAATTAGTAAGAAAGTTTGTACCAAGTAGTAAAATTATTTGTGAACCTGTTTCTAGGAATACGGCTCCACCTATTGGACTTTCTGCATTATTTTTATTAAGAGAAGATAAAAATGCGACAATGATTGTTTTACCATCAGATCATGTGATTAAAAATTTAGATAAAATGAAGGAAATTTTTGATGAAGCAGTTTTATTAGCAAATAAAGAAAAATCATTAGTTACAATAGGGATAAATCCTGATTATCCGCATACTGGATATGGATATATTGAAGTTGGAAATGAATATTCTCAAAATGTTTATAAGGTAAAAAGATTTGTTGAGAAACCAAACATTGAAACGGCTAAAAAATATATTGAGAGTCAACAATTTTTTTGGAATAGTGGAATGTTTGTATGGCGAGCAGATGTAATTTTGGAAAATATAAAAAAGTGTATGCCTAATTTATATGATGTTTTAATGGTTATTGATAAAGCTATTGGAAGTGATAGTGAAGAGGATGTAATTGCCGAAAATTTTCCAAAAATAATTGGAGAAAGTATTGATTATGGTGTAATGGAGAAAGCTTCAAATGTGTTTGTTGTGAGAGCTGATAATTTAGGATGGAATGATGTTGGATCTTTTAAAGAATGGGGGGAAAATTTTTTAAAAGATGAATTTCAAAATGTTGTCATAGGGGATTCTCTAGTGCTTAATTCTAAAAATTCAGTCTGTGTAAACGAAGGAAATATTCCAACGTTTTTGTTAGGACTTGACAATGTGGTTGTCATAAATACTGGAAATGAAGTTCTAGTTTGTAACAAAGACAAAGCACAAGATGTAAAAATTTTAGTAGAAGAGTTAAAAAAAAGACACAGAGATGATTTGTTATAATTTTTTTTGTAAAAGGAAAATAAAATGAGTGATAGAAAAACAGCGTTAATAACGGGAATTACTGGTCAAGATGGATCATATTTAGCGGAGCTTTTGCTTGATAAGGGGTATGATGTTTATGGTATGGTTAGACGTTCTTCGGTTGAAAAATACGATAGAATTTCTCATATTAGAGATAAAATTGAACTCCTTCAAGGAGATTTATTAGATGAATTTTCTTTAATGACGACTTTAAGAAAAGTAAAACCTACAGAACTTTATAATTTAGCTGCACAAAGTTTTGTTCCTACTAGTTGGGAACAACCTGTTCTTACTGCTGAATTTACAGGGGTTGGAGTTACAAAAGTGCTTGAAGCGATAAAAAATGTAGATCCATCAGTTCGTTTTTATCAAGCATCAAGTTCTGAAATGTTTGGAAAGGTAAGAGAAGTTCCACAAACAGAGCTTACTCCTTTTTATCCACGTTCTCCTTATGGGGCAGCTAAAGCTTATGGACATTATATCACTGTAAATTACAGAGAAAGTTATAATCTTTTTGCATGTTCTGGAATTTTATTTAATCATGAATCCCCAAGAAGAGGATATGAGTTTGTTACAAAAAAAGTGACAAATGCAGTTGCTAGAATTAAAAATGGGCTTGATAAAAAACTTCTCATAGGAAATCTTGATGCAAAAAGAGACTGGGGATTTGCAGGAGATTATGTAGAAGCAATGTGGCTTATGCTTCAACAACCAAAGCCAGATGATTACGTTATTGCAACAGGGGAAACTCATACGGTTAGAGAACTTGTAGAAATTGCTTTTTCTCATGTTGGGTTAAATTGGGAAGATTATGTTGAGGTTGATCCTAGATTTATAAGGCCTGCAGAAGTAGATTTATTAATCGGAGATCCATCTAAGTCTAAGAGAGTCTTAGGTTGGAAGCCTAAGGTTAATTTTGAAGGGCTTATAAAAATGATGGTAGATTTTGATATGCAAAATATTAAAAAATAGAAAGAATTATGAAAGATTAAAGAGCTTCCTTATTGGAGGCTCTTTTAGTCTTTAAGTATTTTTTACTTGAGTGGTTAGTTAAATGTTGCTAAAATATAATATTTAAGTTTGCATTTATTTTAAGGAAAACTTGTTATGACTTTAGATAAAGATATTAAGAAAAAAAATATAGAAAAAAGTGATAAAGATGATGAAATACTTACAGATGGGGAAACTGTATTTCATCCAAAAGTTTGGGGAGGAGAATATTGGATTGTAAATAAAGAATATTGTGGTAAAAAGATGGTCCTTAATAAGGGGTATCGTTGTAGCATTCACCATCATAAAATAAAAGATGAAACTTTTTTGGTTATTTCGGGCAAAGTCCTTATGGAAATAGAAGGGGAGAAGAAGATTTTGTATGTGGGGGATAAGCAATATATTCCTATTGGAGTTAAACATAGATTTACAGGATTAGAAAATAGTGAAATAGTTGAATTTTCAACTCATCATATTGAAAATGATAGCTATAGAGACACAGAATCGGGAAAGGTTCCAGACGATGAATTTCAAAAACTTTTAATAGAAGATTGGGATAAGGATATTAGTATAAATAGTTTTAAAGGGATGAAGGCGTTAGTTTTAGGAGATTTAATGCTAGATGTTCATGAACATGGTATTGTTGAAAGGGTTATGCCTGATGCTCCAGCTCCGATAGTAAAAATAACAAATACGAATTATTTCTTAGGTGGTGCTGGAAATGTAATTTCAAATATAAAAAGTTTAGGTGGAAATGTAACTTTTATTGGTGTTAAAGGAAATGACGAGAATGCAAAAAGAGTTGAAGATCTTTTATCTTCAAATGATATTGATTTTAAGTTATATGAAATGGCTCTTCCTACGATTGCTAAGATAAATCTTATTGCAAAAAGGGCGAATGCTGAAAGTCAAAAACTTTTAAGAATAGACATAGAAAAAGAAATAAAGCTAACATCTAATCAAGAAGATGAAATAATAGCCTATATAAAAGAACATGTTTCAAAATTTAATGTTGTTGTAATTTCTGATTATAACAAGGGAGTTTGCAGCGAAAACATTTGTAAAGCTCTTATAAAAGAAGCTAAGAAAAATAATATTCCAGTTGTTGTGGATCCTAAGGGAAAAAACTGGAAAAAATATGAAGGAGCAACAATTGCAAAACCTAATGTTGAAGAACTTGGTGTAGCATTAGGGCAGTATGTTGAGAATACAAGTGAAGCAGTATCAATTGCAGGTAGAAGATTGTTTTTAAGTAGTGGGCTTGATTACCTTCTTGTATCTAGATCCGATGAGGGAGTTATGCTTTTTTCTAAGAATGAAAGTGAACCTTTTTCACTTTTGCCAAGCACTGATAAAATAATAAATTTATGTGGTGTTGGGGATACGATGGTTGCGGCGTTAGCGTTAGGAATTGCTTCAAAGATGAATATTAGAACTGCTGTTAAAGTATCTAATATAGCGGCAGGTTGTGCTTGTTCAAAACCAGGAACAACTTCTGTAGATTTTAATGAATTAAATTACAAGATGTGTTTAAAAGAGGATAATGAAAAGATTGTTGATATTAGTGTTATTGATTCTTTAGTCGAGTTTTTAAGAAAAGATAGTAAGAAGATAATATTTACTAATGGATATTTTGATGCAATTAATAATTCGCATATAGAACATTTTAAGCAAGCAAAAGCTTTAGGTGATATTTTAATAGTTGGTGTAAATAGTGATATTTCAGCAAAATCAAATCATGTAAATTTAAAAAATAATGAAATTGCAAGATTATCTTTTCTTTCTAATATTTCAATTATTGATTATCTTGTAACGTTTGATTGTGATAAACCAAGTAATTTATTAGAGAAGATTTATCCTGACGTTATTGTTAAGGGTGGAAATTATACTGAGGATCAAATTGTTGGAAGGGAGTTTGCTAAAGAAGCTAAGATATTACCATATATTTAATTTAAATTTTTATTGTGTATATGCAACTTAAATAGACTTATTTTTTTATTAAGGTTGGTGTATATTTGAGTCACTTCTACATCTTATGGTTGATAAATCATCCAATAAATCTAGCTTGATTTATATAAAATCATTTCATGCATTGTTTAAATTTATTTTGCTATTTTGTGGTAAAAAATGAAAAAAATAATTGTAGTTAATAATCCAGCTCAATGGAAACTTAAAATTCCAAGCTTGGAGATTGTAAGTCCAGCAGATTACTTAAAAGAGAATAAATATGTTGGTATAAAAAATGTTCGTGTTTTTAATCTTTCTTATGATTATGCTTATCAAAAAAAAGGATATTATGTTTCGCTTTTGGCAGAGGCTAGGGGGCATAAGGTCATTCCTTCAGTTAAACATCTTTTAGATTTAACTGTACAGTCGGTTGTGAAGCTTGTTTCAGAAGATCTAGATGCTTTAATTCAGCATAGTTTAAAACGAATTAAGTCAGATAATTTTGAGTTAAGTATTTATTTTGGACGAAATGTAGCATTACATTATACAGCTTTAGCACATGAATTTCATAAGCTGTTTCAGGCTCCATTTTTGAGAGTGAAATTTATTTATAATGGCTCTAAATGGGAGGTATCTTCTGTTCGTGCAATTTCTTTTAAAGATATTCCCGAGCATCATCTTCCATTTATTTTTGAATTTGCAAAGGAGTTTTTCACACGAAAACGTTATGGGCAGGCTAGTATCGGGAAATATAATTACGACTTAGCAATATTGATTGATCCTACGGAAAAAGAACCTCCATCTAATAAAAAGGCATTACAAAAGTTTTTGACCGTAGCCGAAAAACTTGGTTGTTATGTAGAGTTTATTACAAAACAAGACTATGACCGTGTAAGGGATTTTGATATTTTGCTTATTCGAACCACGACAGCGGTTAATCATTATACATATAGATTTGCACGCCGTGCTCAATCTGGAGGATTAGCTGTGATTGATTCTCCTGAATCAATTTTAAAGTGTGCTAATAAAGTTTATTTGGCAGAGTTGTTAGAATCTGCAAAAATTAATATTCCTAAAAGTGCCATTATTTCTAGTATGAAGGAATTAAAGCTTGTTAAAGATATAGGTTTTCCATGTGTATTAAAATTACCCGATTCATCTTTTTCTTTAGGTGTAAAAAAAGTTAATAATCATGAGGAATTGAAGGAAAATCTTTCAGTGATGTTAA